>NZFC01000024.1:27582-37016 GCA_002689195.1 Rhodobiaceae bacterium
GGATATATCAGAGCCGNNNAAAAAGTCCAANNTGAAATTGNNTGGGGGAGNTGGAGGCCACGCCCGGAATCGAACCGGGGTACACGGCTTTGCAGGCCGCTGCGTCACCACTCCGCCACGTGGCCGATTTCCAGAAGGGACGCCGTTACCTAGCGCAAACAGGGCGACATGTGCAAACGGTTTTTGTTCAAGTGATTCTGTGGCGGGTATGCTTTGCGTGCATAATGGTAATTGTATTTGGCTGGCGGGCACCGTATACAAACAGCGTATTCGTCTCTCAGAATCATGAGTAAACTATGAAGGCAATGCCACATTTGGAAGATGATCCCGTGAGCCAAACGCGGCTCAATATGGTTGAAGGTCAACTGAAACCAGGCGGTGTTCGTGACTATGCGCTGACTAAAATGATCGGAACTGTTTCGCGCGAGGCATTCGTGGCGTCAGATGTGCGCGCGGTGGCTTATGCCGACTGCGAATTGCCGTCGCAAGCCGGCGATGCGCGGCGTGTCCTTCTCTCACCGCTGGCATTTGCGCGCCTTGCCGAACTGGCAGAACTGCGCGCCGATGATGTGGTGCTGGATATTGCGGGTGGTTCGGGCTATTCGGCGGCTGTGATTGCTGGTCTGGTCAACACCGTTATTGCGCTGGAGGATGATGAGGCTTTTTGTGAAAAAGCGGGCACCATCTGGCAGGAAATTGGGGTCGATAATGCGGTCGCCGTGCAAGGCCCGCTGGCCGAGGGGCAGGCGAAACAGGCACCGTTCAATGTGATTTTTATCAATGGCTGCGTGGCCGATGTGCCCCGTGATTTGCTTGGGCAGCTGGTGGATGCCGGGCGTCTTGTTTGTGTTCAGGAAGTGGACGGCACGCAAAAAGCGATTATTTACACCCGTATCGGTGACAGCTTTGCCCGCCGCATTGCGTTCGATATATGCGCGCCCGAACTGGAGAGTTTCAAACCGGCGCCCAAATTTGAATTCTAACGTTCGGTTTTGGCCTTTGCGGGCTGAAACGACGAGGTATCGGGGAAGACTTATGAAAAAAACTGCCGCCTCGGCTTTTAGCATCGGCCTCGTCACGGCGAGCCTTTTCGCAACTGGCTTCGCGCTTCCGGCGCAGGCCATGTCGCTGGATGAGGCCATCGCGCAAACGCTTGCGCGCAACCCGTCACTCGCCAGCGCGCAGTCTTCGTATAATGCGACCTATGCCTCGCAATTTGTTTCGCTGGCCGACATGCTGCCAAATGTTTCGGCATTTGCAACGTCGACAATGGCAAATACGGATGCGGAATTTTACGGTACGGGGGAGATAAACCCGGCAGCCAATATTGGCGATACCGATACCGACAGTTACGGCGTGCAGGTGAGCCAAAACCTGTTTGGCAGCGGGCGCTATGTTAATGCGTTCAGAAGCAAGCGCGCCGAAATTCGCAGCGAAGCAAAAAATCTCGTTAACACCGAACAGCAGATTATTCTGCAAGCGGTGACGGCTTATCTCGATGTCATCCGCGACCAGCTTATCGCCGAAGTGAACGAACAAAATGTGGTGGTGCTTTCCAAGCAATTGGAGGCAGTGAAAGACAGGTTCGAGGTCGGCGTGGTGACGCGCACCGATATTGCCCAGTCGGAGGCCCGCCTTGCGGGGGCAAAGTCTGGCTTTTTGAGCGCGCAGGCGCGCTTATTGGGCGCCCGCGCGGTCTACCGCGAAGTTATCGGGCTGGAGCCGGAAAATCTCACCCAGCCGGATGGCTTGCCCAGCCTGCCGGAAAGCCTCGATGCGGCTCGTTCCAGCGCCCGCGCGGCGAGCCCGACACTGGCCTCGGCCCGCGAAATGTCCGATAGCGGGCGTTATTCGGCCTATAGCGCGATCGGCACGGCGCTGCCGTCGGTCACAGTCATGGGGTCGCATACCTTCACTGAAGACCCCAGCAGCCTTTTGGTCGGCACCGAAACCGAAGTCACATCTGTTCAGGTGCAGGTCAAAGTGCCGATTTTTATGGGCGGGCGTTCGCTTGCCGGTGTCACCGCCGCCTATGATTACCGCGACGCGCTCGCGCGCAATGTTCATGCCGCGGCCAATGCCGTGGAGCGCAGCGTCATTGTGGCGTGGAATAATTACGAAGCCACGACCGCCGCCATTTCCGCCCGCCAGCAGCAAATTGCCGCCTCTGAAGTGGCGCTGGAAGGCGTGCGCGAAGAAAACAATCTCGGCACGCGCACCAATTTGGATGTGCTGGACGCCGAACAGGATTTGCTGGATGCGCGCGTTACGCTTGTGCAGGCAGAGCGCGACCAATCGGTGGCGGCTTATGCGCTACTGTCCAGCATGGGGCATTTGACCGGCGCGCGCCTTGGCATTCGGGCGGCTGATGTTGATCTGGATGAGTTTGATCCGGACGATATCGACCGGCCATAGCGCGGCGCGTTTCGCCAGTATCATTCTTTCGTTGTTTTGAAGTTTTTGTTCTGCGTGGGTGATGAGCAAACCAAACAACGGAGACGCATCTCATGGATGACGACGATTTAACATTAGACGACCGCTTTCGCAGTGGCGACGATGGCGACGGGTCGGAGGCCATCATATCGGCCATCCGCGACATTATCGATGCGGATATGGCGATGTTAGAAACCGACCCCGAAGCGGTTTTGATTTCTGAGCGTGCCGAAGCGCGATTGCGCGCCGCGCTTGAGCGACTGACGGGCGGTTCCGACACGCCCCCCACCGTATTGGAGGCTTTGGTGCTTGAAGCGCTTGACCCGCTGCTGCGCGACTGGCTAGAGCGCAATTTGGGCCCGCTCGTTGAACGGTTGGTCGAGGCGGAGATACGCCGGATTATGGCAAGCGGTAGCGCCGCAAAGCAGCTTGAAGCCGACGACGCGCTGGTGTAGTGCCTTGGTGTCGCTCCATCTTTAGTGTAAGACTTTTTGTAAGCCCATGTCTGATTGTAAGCCCATGTCTGATTCCCGCCACGAGCCACTCGACAAAACCTATGATCCGTCCGCGATAGAGGCGACGCTTTATGAGGCGTGGGAAAATGACGGATGCTTCAAGGCCGGTCGGGTGCCCGAAGCCGAGCCCTACACGATTGTTATTCCGCCGCCCAATGTCACCGGCAGCCTGCATATGGGCCATGCGCTGAACAATACATTGCAAGATATTCTGTGCCGCTTTGAGCGCATGCGCGGGCGCGATGTTTTGTGGCAGCCCGGCACTGACCATGCTGGCATTGCCACGCAAATGGTTGTCGAGCGCCAACTGGCCGAAGACGGCAATATGACGCGGCGCGAAATGGGGCGCGAAGCATTTATTGAGCGCGTGTGGCAATGGAAAGAAGAAAGCGGGTCGACCATTACCCGCCAGTTG
The DNA here is from genome assembly GCA_002689195.1 of Rhodobiaceae bacterium. Taxonomy (GTDB): domain Bacteria; phylum Pseudomonadota; class Alphaproteobacteria; order RS24; family RS24; genus UBA7378. The sequence goes on from NZFC01000024.1 coordinate 30,946, forward strand.
CGCCGCCTTGGGGCATCATGTGATTGGAGCCGCGAGCGCTTCACCATGGATGACGGCCTGTCGCAGGCCGTGGTGAAGGTGTTTGTCGCGCTTTACGAACAAGGGCTGATTTACAAAGACAAGCGCCTTGTTAACTGGGACCCAGGGCTTTTGACGGCGATTTCCGACCTTGAGGTGGTGCAAAAAGAAGTCAACAGCCATATGTGGCATTTCAACTATCCGCTTGAGGATGGCAGCGGCCACATCACCGTTGCCACCACGCGGCCCGAAACCATGCTGGGCGATACCGGCGTTGCCGTGCATCCCGATGACCCGCGCTATAAAGCACTTATCGGCAAGCATGTGGTATTGCCGATTGTCGGGCGCAAAATTCCGATTGTCGCCGATGACTATGCCGACCCCGAACAGGGCTCGGGTGCGGTGAAAATTACGCCCGCGCATGACTTTAACGATTTCGAGGTCGGCAAACGCTGCGACCTTGCCGCCGTCAATATGCTGGATCAACGCGCCTGCATCGACCTGTCAGACCCGGCCTTTGAGGATATGGTAGGGCGCGATGATTGGCAGGGCATGGACCGGTTNGAGGCGCGCAAAAAAGTGGTTGCNGCGNTNGACGCGCTGGGNNTGGTCGACAAGATTGAAGACAANACCCACACNGTGCCATTTGGCGACCGCTCGGACANAGTCATTGAGCCCTGGCTGACCGACCAGTGGTATGTCGATGCGGCAACGCTCGCCAAGCCNGCNCGCGAAGCCGTTGAAGACNGGCGNACGAAATTNGTNCCGGCCAATTGGGACAAGACCTATTTTGAATGGATGAACAATATNCAGCCTTGGTGCATTTCGCGCCAGCTCTGGTGGGGGCATCAGATACCGGCATGGTATGGGCCCGACGGNNAAGTGTTTGTNNGCGAGACGCAAGAAGCGGCNGCGGCAAAAGCCGAAGCNCANTNNGGCGCGCCAACCGAATTGACGCGCGATGAAGACGTTCTCGACACATGGTTTTCTTCTGCNCTATGGCCGTTTTCAACNCTGGGNTGGCCGNAGGAAACGCCGGAACTCAAGCGGCANTANAAAACNGATGTGCTGGTTACAGGCTTCGATATTATTTTCTTCTGGGTTGCGCGCATGATGATGAGCGGCCTGCACTTCATGGACGATGTGCCGTTNCACACGGTTTATATNCACGCGCTNGTGCGCGATGAAAAAGGCGCGAAAATGTCGAAGTCCAANGGCAATGTNATCGACCCGCTGGACTTGTGCNANAAATATGGCGCGGACGCCTTGCGCTTCACGCTGTCGGCGATGGCGGCGATGGGGCGNGATATNAAGCTGGCCGAAGCGCGCGTCGAGGGCTATCGCAATTTCGGCACAAAATTGTGGAACGCCGCGCGCTTTTGCGAAATGAATGGCTGTTTCGAGGCCGNTNATTTCGNCCCCGCCAAAGCCAGCCTGCCGCTGACGCNCTGGATTGTCGGCGAAGCGGTNCAAGCGCAAAACACNGTNACGNAAGCCATNNAAGCNTATCGGTTTAATGATGCCGCNAATGGNGTTTATCANTTCATCTGGAATAATTTNTGCGACTGGTATGTCGAACTTGCCAAGCCCNTGCTGNAGGGCGATGACGCTGCTGCAAAAGCTGAAGTGCAGGCGGCNACCAAATGGNCGCTCGACCATGCNNTGCGGCTGNTGCATCCGTTCATGCCGTTTGTNACGGAAGAATTATGGGCCAAAACNGCNNCGCGCNACGGCTATCTCATGCTNGANCACTGGCCGANCTTGGCCGAGGNTTTGGTGGATGNAGNTGCCATGGCCGAAATTGGCTGGCTGATTGGCGCGATAAGCGAAATTCGNTCGGTGCGCGCTGAAATGAANGTGCCCGCTGGCGCNCAAGTGCCCNTGGTGGCGNTAGATGCGGGCGACCAAACGCAANCGCGTTTGACGGCGANNAGCGNCACGCTGAAACGTCTGGCNCGGGTTTCNGATATTTCATTTGCCGACACCGTGCCGTCCGGTTCGGCGCANNCGGTNNTGGGGGANGCNGTTTTTGCCNTGCNGCTNGCNGATGTTATCGACATTNATGCCGAGCGCGCGCGNCTGCAAAAGGAAATTGGCAAAACCGAGGGCGAGATTAAAAAGCTGTCNGGNAAATTGAGCAATGAAGGGTTTCTGGCAAAAGCGCCCGAAGATGTNGTTGCAGAAAACCGNGCGCGTTTGTCNGAAGAAGAAGCCCGGCGCGACAAGCTCAATTCGGCACTCGCGCGNCTTGCCTAACCATANTCNGCGAAAAATGCGTAGGCNGTGACGCCGATGCAGATGGCGAGGCTGATGCGGCGCACGGTTTTATCGGACACAAAGTCTGTGAGCCGCGCCGCGCCATAACTGCCGAGCCCGATACCCGCCATCACCGCCAGCCCGCCGACATAATCAACCACGCCCGCGCCGATAAACAGCACCAGCGCCGAGATGGACGAGACGGTTGCGAAAATCAGCTTCAGGCCCTGCATGGTTCGCACTTGCGTATAGCCCGCCAGCGACAGGGCGGCGAGGGTGAGAATACCGAAGCCACCATTGAAATAGCCGCCATAGATACAGGTGAGAAACAATGCCAGCGCGCCGATAATCCAAAGCTGGCGAGCGCTGGTCCGCGCCGCAAGGCGCTCAAGCTGGCCGCCCAGCATGAACAGCAATGTGGCGAATAACAGGAGCCATGGCACGGCGGCGGAAAATATGTCCGCATCCGTGCGTAAGAGAAGCCAGCCCCCCACAAGGCCGCCGACAAAAGCGACCGGCACCTGCCAGACAAGGTCGCGGCGCACATCCTTCAGATGACTGCGATAGCCCAGCGCGCCGGTGATATAGCCCAAGGTCGCGGCAAAAGTGTTGGTGGCATTGGCAATAATGGGCGGCATGCCGGAAACCACTAGCGCGGCGAAGGTGACGCCGCTGCCGCCACCCGCCAGCGCGTTCATGGTGCCGCCGACAAGACCGGCCAGAAAAAGCAGAAAATGGGTTTCCATGGCCCAGATGTAGCGGATTCTTTCTCGCATGGCTGAATTATTCTTGCTACAAAACCGGCAACGAGCCATTGGGAGATGCGCGATGACAGAATTTGATAAATCCAAACTGCCGAGCCGCCATGTGTCGGTTGGGCCGGAGCGCGCGCCGCACCGGTCNTATTACTATGCGATGGGCATGAGCGAAGAAGATATCGCCCNGCCATTTGTTGGCGTGGTGTCGTGTTGGAACGAGGCCGCGCCGTGCAACATCGCGCTGATGCGACAGGCCCAAGCTGCCAAGGCGGGCGTGAAGTCGGCATCGGGCACGCCGCGCGAATTTTGCACCATCACCGTGACCGACGGCATTGCCATGGGGCACGAGGGCATGAAGTCGTCGCTCGTCTCGCGCGAGGTGATTGCNGACAGCGTGGAACTGACCATGCGCGGGCATTGCTATGACGCGATGATCGGGCTGGCGGGGTGCGATAAATCGCTGCCCGGGCTGATGATGGCGATGTTGCGCCTCAATGTGCCCAGCGTGTTCATGTATGGCGGCTCGATTATGCCCGGCGAGTTTAAGGGCCGGGANGTAACNGTGCTGGATGTNTTTGAGGCCGTGGGCCAACACGCCGCGGGCAACATGCCGGATGAGGATTTGCACGAGCTGGAATGTGTGGCGTGCCCCAGCGCGGGCGCGTGCGGCGGGCAGTTTACGGCCAACACCATGGCCTGCGTGTCCGAAGCGATNGGNCTGGCTCTGCCCAACTCCGCCGGTGCGCCNGCCCCTTACGAAAGCCGCGATNCNTATGCCGAGGCTTCCGGCAAGGCNGTGATGAACCTGATTGCCAATAATATTCGCCCGCGCGATATCGTGACGCGCAAGGCGATGGAAAACGCNGCTACNGTTGTGGCGGCCACGGGCGGCTCGACCAATGGCGCGCTGCACCTNCCAGCCATGGCGCATGAGGCGGGCATTGATTTTGACCTGATGCAGGTTGCNGANATTTTCAAGAAAACGCCTTATATCGCCGACCTGAAACCGGGCGGGCAATATGTCGCCAAAGANATGTATGAGGCGGGCGGCGTGCCGATGCTGCTGAAAACCCTGCTGGAGGGCGGCTATCTGCATGGCGATTGCCTGACAGTGACGGGCAAAACGCTGGCCGANAATCTGGAGGACATAACCTTCAACCCNGACCAGAAAGTCATTTATCCGGTGTCCAACCCAATTACGCCGACCGGCGGCGTGGTGGGCTTGAAAGGCTCGCTTGCGCCCGATGGTGCGATTGTGAAAGTNGCGGGCATGGAAAAGCTNCAATTTGAAGGCACGGCNCGGTGTTTCGACTGCGAAGAAGACGCCTTTGCCGCCGTCGAGAAGGAAAATTATAAAGCNGGNGANGTTATCGTCATTCGCTATGAGGGGCCCAAAGGCGGGCCGGGCATGCGCGAAATGCTGTCGACGACCTCGGCGATTTACGGCCAAGGCAATGGCGACAAGGTGGCCCTCATCACCGATGGGCGCTTTTCCGGTGCCACGCGCGGCTTCTGCATCGGCCATGTTGGGCCGGAAGCAGCCGAGGGTGGGCCGATTGCGCTGATTGAAGATGGCGACACCATCCGCATCGACGCCGACGCCGGCACGATTGACCTGATGGTCGAGGCCGATGTTTTGGCGGCGCGCAAAGAAAACTGGCGCCCGCGCGAAACTGACTTTGCCTCCGGCACCTTATGGAAATACGCCCAAGGCGTCGGCCCCGCCTATAAAGGCGCGGTGACGCATCCGGGCGGAGCAAAAGAGAAGAAGCAATACGCCGATATTTAACGGCGCTTCACCATAAAACTCCTCAAAAAGCTGGTGAATTGCCCGCGCTGTCGGTTCGAGAGAACGGTGTAGCTGTAATCTAGCAACCGGCGGGTGGGCGCATCGAGCAGCAAGGAATAATCAGGCGGCTGGGCGAGGCTATCCGGGTCAATTTTGTAGTGTTCGGCAAGGGCGCGCATATCTCGCTCGCTAATCGGCTTTTTGCCGCATTCGATGTCGAGATATTCATCCTCCGTCAAAAACGGATGCGCGAACAGCGCCGGCCAGAGCCCGCGCCTCAAGCGGAAAATCCACAGGTTCTCACGAATATTATCGGCTTCGGGGTTGAGTTCATTATCGGTCATAAACACCTCCATTGTTCTTATTCCCACGACACGAAGCGGCACCAGCCTGGGCTGGTGCCGGGGTGTAAGAAACCGAACAACAGGGTCGGTTACGGCGTATTCGCCACCCGCGCGGGGTGGTTTATTCCGGCGTCACCCCGGCGCAAAGCACGAGGTGAATGTTTCCGGTAATTCATAGAAAAGGTCGCGACCCTGAAAGGGCCGGACGCATACGCACTGACAAATTACGGCTGTTGTTTGGGGTTCTTAATCCCGCCGCAGGCGCATTGATCTCGCCTGCTTTTCTCAGGCTAAACGGCTCTCCCGTGCATTGCAAGCCGACGGCCTAGCGCACGAGGTTTTGAAGAAGAAGAATAAAAAGGGAGGGGCTTATAGGAAAGAAAAAATTGCGCGCGCGCGTGCATATCACGCTCATAGCGCCGCTAATAGCGTTTGGGAAGAAAATCACGCAGCATGAAAATTAGGCTTTTGCGCTGTCTTGGGGTCAGCGCGACGCGGCTATATTCAATCAGCTTACAAGTTGGCAGGTCGAGCAACAGCGCATAGTTGGGCGGCGCGCGAAGCTCGGCCTCAATCAATCCGTATTTGTCGCAAAGTTTCGCCAGCGCATCATTGGTGACGGGCGTGTGCCCATATTCAATCTCGCGGTAATCGCCAGGGTGCAAAACGCCACTGGCGAACACATTGCGGCGAATGGCGCGGCGCAGCCGGAAAATCCATAAGTTACGGCGAATGTTCTCGGCCTCTTGGTCGGGCGGCGTGGCAGAGAGGCTATGGTCGATAATCGGTTTTTGGGGCACTGGTTTATGAGACATCGGTTTATCGGACAAGGCGGGCGCTCCGTTTCTTATTGGTTTAACGCGAAACGGCACCAGCCAATGCTGGTGCCGGGGCTTAAGAAACCGA
>NZFC01000025.1 GCA_002689195.1 Rhodobiaceae bacterium
AGTGGCCGACCCGGCCACCGTCCCATGGGCTTCAGCGGCAAGCGAGTCGAGTTAATTGAGCCCCGCCGGTGACGCAACAAAAGCCGACGGCAGCGCTTGAGCCGGCGGTTTCAGCTTGCCAGGGCTTTCAATATCGAACCCCCACAGCCGCCCGCCTTGGGTTTCGGCGACATAGACAGTTTTTTCATCAGGGCTCAGGCCGATGCCGTTGGGCGTTTCGATGGGAAACACCATCTGCTCGATATGGCTGCCATCGGGTTTGGCGTAATAGACGGCACCGCGGTCTTTGAGGCGGTCATAGGATTTGCCCAAATCAGTGAACCAGAACCCGCCCGTGCGGTCGAACACAATATCGTTCGGGGCAACAAGGGCATGGTCGTCGCATGTGTCGTAAAGGCGCTCAACCGCGCCGGTTGTCAGGTCAACGCGCTCGATGCGCCCACCGGAATAATCGTCCGGCCGGTCGTGCGGATAGATGCGGCCACCAATCTCGACCCACGAAAACCCGCCATTATTGCAAACATAAACCGCGCCATCCGGCCCGATAGCGGCCCCGTTTGGGCCACCGCCAAGATCAGCCACCACTTCAAGCACACCGGTCGGTGTAACGCGCGACAGCGTGCCACGCGCAATCTCGACCAAAATGACACTGCCATCGGACATGGCAATCGGCCCTTCGGGAAACCGCAGGCCTGAACAAATTTCTTCCATTACAAAGCCTTTCTTTCCAGCGTCACGAAACTATAGTCGGCGCTGTCTTTTTCACTGGCGGCGCGAAAGGTCGTCTCTGTCTCCTGCCAAGCGTCAGGGTCTGCCAGCGCAAAATGCGTGTCGCCCGACGGCTCCGCATGCACCCGCGTCAGATGAATGCGCGCGGCTTGGGCTTCGAAAATGCGATAAATCTCGCCGCCGCCGATAATCATGGCGCGCGGGGCATTGGCGCACAAGGCCAATGCCGCTTCCGGCGAGGGCGCTAGGGCCACTTCCGGCGGCAAAGCAGGCTCGAAACCCGAAGCCTGGCGCGATAAAACAATGTTTTTGCGGCCCTGCAGCGGGCGCCCAATTGAACTCCATGTCCGGCGACCCATAATCACCGGACACCCCATAGTAATCTCTTTGAAATGGGCAAGGTCGCCCGGCAGTCGCCACGGCATGTCGCCCTGATTGCCGATCACCCCGTTTTCGGCAACCGCCACAATCATTTCGATTTGCACGGGCGCTAAACCGCCACCGGCGCGGAAATATGCGCCTGCGGGTGATAATCCAGCAGCTCGAAATCGTCAAAAACGAAGCCGAAAATATCTTTCTTATCGGGGTTTATCTGCAACCTTGGCAGAGCACCGGGCGTGCGTTCAAGCTGCAAGCGGGTCTGCTCCAAATGGTTCAGATATAAATGCGCGTCGCCCAGCGTGTGTACGAAATCACCAGCTTCTAGATCGCAAACTTGCGCCAGCATCAGCGTCAGCAGCGCATAAGAGGCAATATTGAACGGCACGCCTAGAAAAATATCCGCCGAGCGCTGGTAAAGCTGGCACGACAGCTTGCCATCGGCCACATAAAACTGGAACAGGCAATGACATGGCGGCAGCGCCATATCGTCAACATCTGAAGGGTTCCACGCCGTGACAAGATGACGCCGCGAGTTCGGATTGGCTTTTAGCTGTGCAACCAGTTGCGAGATCTGGTCGATATGGCGGCCATCCGGCGTTTGCCAGCTGCGCCATTGGCGGCCATAGACCGGGCCCAAATCGCCGTTTTCATCAGCCCATTCGTTCCAGATGGAAACGCCATTTTCCTTGAGATAGGCAATATTCGTGTCGCCCGACAAAAACCACAAAAGCTCGTGAATGATTGACTTTAAATGCAGTTTTTTCGTGGTCAGCATCGGAAAGCCCTGCGCGAGGTCAAACCGCATCTGATGGCCGAAAACAGAGCGCGTGCCGGTGCCCGTCCGGTCGCCGCGCTCCACGCCATCGTCAAGAACGCGCTGGAGAAGGTCAAGATATTGCCGCATGAGCGCATCATTCACGATTCTGCGTGGGCCACGCAACGGCTTTTGGCGAAACACTATGATTTTACTGTGAAGAATGCTATATATCTGGCGTCGGCTTGCCGACTATGGCGATATACGGGCTTCGTAATAAACCCATCGGACCCGGGGGCAGTACCCGGCGCCTCCACCATTCTATTTCCGGTAGATTTACCGGCTTTTGGGGGCGAACCAGGATCGACGAGGGCGTAAAGGTTGTTTCCGTCGCTCGGCATGGCACCCACCGTTATCGGGCCATTTTGATAGTTGCAAATGACAACTACGCGGAAGTAGCAGTCGCTGCCTAGTCAGCGCCTAAACTTCATTCAAGCCCATCACCGTCGCTGGTGATGGCGGGGTTCGGAAGGCACCTGGCAACAGAAGCCTTCCACTATTTCTTTTGCCCGGTTCACGGGGCCAGGTTCAGACATGACAAACACGCTCGACTACCAAACCATGACCCACAATGCCATGATGAGCATTGTACGCGACGCGCTGGAAAGCGTGGCGCAAGACGGGTTGCCCGGCGAACATCATTTCTACATCACCTTTGCCCCACAACACCCAAGCGTTGGCATGCCCGATGATTTGCGCGCGCGCCAAGGCGACGAAATGACGATTGTGCTGCAGCATCAGTTTGAAAATCTGATTATCTCAGACCTCGGTTTTCAGGTGGATCTGGCGTTTGACGGCATTGAGCAAACCTTGCGTATTCCGTTTACCACCGTGCTCGCCTTCTTCGACCCGTCGGTCGAGTTCGGGCTGCGCTTTCCTGCCAATCAGGAACAGATGCTGGATGAGGCACCTTCCGCACCGTCAGCATCTGCTGGCTCTTCTGCGGCGGAAAGCGCGTCAGAAGATGAGGCACCGGACACACCCGAAGCCGAAGCACCGAAAACCGGCGAGGTCGTCAATCTCGATACGTTTCGCGACAAATAGCGAAAACAGGCGCGGGGTCGCTTGGCGCGCATGCCATCTCATGCTAGACCCGAAAAAACAGGTTAGGAGGCATGCACCATGACAGCGACACGCACGGAAACCGACAGTTTCGGGCCCTTAGACGTACAGGCCGATAAATACTGGGGTGCCCAGACACAACGCTCGCTCGGCAATTTCAAAATCGGCAATGAAACCATGCCCTTGCCGCTTATTCGCGCGCTGGGCATTGTGAAAATGGCCGCCGCCAAAGCCAATATGCAGCTTGATAATCTGGACGCCAAAATTGGCGACGCGATTGTGACCGCGGCAACAGAGGTTGCCAATGGCGCGCTCAATGACCACTTCCCGCTTGCCGTCTGGCAAACCGGGTCGGGCACGCAGTCAAACATGAATGCCAATGAGGTGATTTCCAACCGCGCCATCGAAATGCTGGGCGGGGAAATGGGCTCCAAAGAACCCGTGCATCCCAATGACCATTGCAATCGCAGCCAGTCGTCCAATGATACATTTCCGACCGCCATGCACATTGCCGCGGCCGAGGAAGCCGCTGGTCGGCTGGTGCCGGCGCTGGAACATTTGCACGCCGCGCTGTCGGATAAGGCCAGCGCGTGGGGCGACATTGTGAAAATCGGGCGCACGCATTTGCAAGATGCCACACCGCTGACACTGGGGCAGGAATTTTCCGGCTACGCAACGCAAGTGAAATATGGGCTTGAGCGCATCCGCACCTCCCTGCCCCGATTGCTGGCGCTGGCGCAAGGCGGCACGGCGGTCGGCACTGGCCTTAACGCCAAGCCCGGATTCGCCGAAGCCTTCGCCGCCGAGGTTGCAGGCTTCACAGGGCTTGAATTCGTGACGGCGGAAAATAAGTTTGAAGCACTGGCCGCCCATGACGCATTTGTCGAAATGTCGGGCATGGTCAACACGGTCGCTGTGTCGCTGAACAAAATAGCTAATGATATTCGCCTGCTGGGGTCGGGCCCACGCTCTGGGCTGGGCGAATTGAGCCTGCCGGAAAACGAGCCCGGTTCGTCGATTATGCCCGGCAAAGTAAACCCAACCCAATGCGAGGCGCTGACCATGGTGTGCGCGCAAGTTATGGGCAATCACACAACGATATCAGTTGCGGGCGCGCAAGGTCATATGGAGTTGAATGTTTTCAAACCGGTCATAGCCTATAATCTTATCCAGTCGATGCGGCTGATCGGCGATGCGGCTGTAAGTTTCACCGATAATTGCGTGGCTGGTATTGAACCGAACACGGCCAATATCACCGCGCTGATGGAACGCTCGCTCATGCTTGTCACGGCGCTGGCACCGAAAATCGGTTATGACAATGCTACAATTATTGCCAAGACCGCGCATAAAAACGGCACGACCTTGCGCGAGGAAGCGGTCGGCGGCGGCTATGTCACCGACGCGGAATTTGACGAGATCGTGCGCCCCGAAGACATGATTGCGCCGAAGTAAACTTGCCCGGAACAATGTTGGAAAAGCCGACCAAACGCTCCATGACCATCGCCGGACATGCGACCAGCATTTCGCTAGAACCCAGTTTCTGGGCGGCCTTGTCTGACATGGCGGCGGCGCACAATAAGTCGCTGGCCGAAATGATTGGTGACATTGACGCCAGCCCGCGCGTCGGCAGCCTGACAAGTGCCTTGCGGGTTGCGGTATTGAACTGGGTGCGCGAGGCGTGAACGCCTACTGCGCGGGCGACGCGGATGCGCCGCGCGTAACCGCGAAACGCGGCGCATCAAGCGCCTCGCTCAAATTCACACGCAGCGCGTTACGCCCAACCGAATTATAAAATTCCGATTTCGCATCAAGGCGTTGTTCGACAAAATCCATATAGCCGCTAATTTTGGCAAGCAGCCGTTCATTCTGACGCAAAATCTCCAAGGCGCTTGTTTCAAGGCGTCCTTCGCGCAAGGTAAACAAGCCCAACCCGCGACTGAAATTCTCGCGGCCCTTCCAGAAATATGCCTCGGCCAGTTCAGCTTGCGGCTTGCCTTCAAAAGCTCCCAAGCCATTGCGTAGTTGGGCGACATTGAACGCTTCGAACGTGCCGGATTGAACCTCGACCTGCGCCGCACCTGCGAGCGAGGCAAAAATATTGCGGGTCGATGTGCCGCGCCCCTGAAACGAGAAATTTCCCGAAACCGGCGCGCTAAAGGCCGCGCGCCCAAAAGCATGTGCCAACAGCCCCTCCAGATCAAACTCTGCGAAACTGCCGATAACCTGAAATGACGGCGTTAGCTCGCCGCCTTCGGCTTGGGCATCAAACTCGAACTGGCCGCCCAAAATAGTGGCCGTGATGTCGGGCGCCTCCAGCACGCCCTCAATGAGCTTGATGTTTGTCCGCAAGGCTTGAACCGGCGCGCCAAGCAAGGCGGCATTGGTGAGGCGCAATTGCAAATTGGCGTCGCTGGCACCCAAAAGCTGCCAGCTGATAGGTGTCTCCGACCAGCCATTTTCAGGGTCGAATTTGGGCAAAAACGGATCGAGGTCGAGCGCATCCAGCAACAGATTTGCCGTCAGATTATTTTGCTCGTCGGCATTTTCATCGCCAAATTCCATGACGCCCTCGCCAGTAACACGACCGGCACCGAGCCCCAGATCAATATTTGCAAAGCTGACGCCTTCCTGCCGCACGACAATTTGCGACGTACCGGAAAACGCAACTTCCGAGCCAGACCCGCGCACCAGCCCTATATAAGGTAAAACATCCGTTCCGGCGGCGCGCATCAACCCCTCGATACGCCTACCTGTAGGGCCGGGGCGCAGCGTGCCCGACAAAGAGAACAGGTCGCCATCCACGCCCAGTTCGGCCTCCAGACGCGACACGGAACCCGGTTGGGCGTCGGTCGACAAAGACAACACGGCCAAATCTTCGGGCGCGCGTGTGACCGGCAAACCGAGCCGCGCGGTCATATCATTGGCTGATCCCTTGAGCGTCAGAAAAAAGCGCGTGCCGGCCGCATCGAGTATCAGGTCGCGCACGGGCGTGCGGATGCCCAGATCAATATCAAGGTCGCCGAGCTTTCCCGTGCCGCCAATCTCGACATTGGGCCAGTCGGGGTCGTCGCGGGCCGGTAGCCGCAAGCTGGAAGTAAGCGATAACGGGCGCGACACATCAAGGCGCAAGGGTTCAACACCGGCCATGAGCGGGGCCAGCAGGCGCGACGCATCTGGCGTATCCAGCACAATATCGAGCGCACCGTCTGTGGCCTGACCGTCGTGATGCAGCGTGCCGGTCATAGCAAATTTCGAATTGAGATAATTGTCGAACTGCAAAACATCCAGCGTCAGCGTGTCGTCAATAATGCGCCCGTTCAACTCCACAGGGCCCAGCCGGATATCATCGGCGCGAATATCGTCGCTGCGTAAGTTAAACGTGAAATCGCGGGGCTCGGCACCGGCTTGCAACACTTTTTGCAGCCAGCTTCCAAACGGCAAGTCCAGAAGCGGAAATATCGACGGGCGGGACAGTCTGACATTTTCCATCAGCCCAAAGGTTTGCAAATTGGCTTGCGACAAATGTAAATCCAAATGCCCGCGCAAGCTGTCAGCGCGCGACACATCAAGCTCCAGTTCAAGCTGGTCGCCGCCAATGCGTCCGGAAAGGCCGCTCAGTTTGAGTTGTTCGGGCCCGATGCTGAACTCGGTCACCAGCCCCATGCGCTGCAATAGTGGTTCGTCCACCGTTTCCGCGACGGCCGACAAATCATAGCCAGCTTGCGCGCCGAGCCACAGCAAGGCGGCAACGCTATCAGAACTTCGCACCGCCATATCACCCGACAAGTTCACCATACCGGGAGGGGCGACCAGTTCGGCGGCGGCAAGAAGGGAGGTATCAAACGGCAGGTCTGCACTGAACCGATTGATGCTTACGCTGTTTTCTTGCGTTCTGAGGTCGATAACAAAATTGCGACCAACCTCGCCGCCCAGCAAAAACCGGCCCGACAGCAAGCGCGCATCAAATTCGACCGATGGCAAAAAATGGCGGAACGGGTCTTCTGGGCTTTGTACCGCCGCGGGAGCTTCGGATTGGGGCATCAGCCCGATGAGGTCAAAATTGATTTCATCGGCACTGAGCCGCGTGCTTATCTGCACGGGCGTGTCAGCGGCTTGGGGCCAGATAATTCTGAGCTGCGATTGAAATTGTGTTCCCAGCGCGCCGATTTCGAGATTGTCGGCAAATAATCCGGCTTCCGTCAGGCGAATTAGACCGTCGACACGCGCCGTTTGAGATGGCGTGCTGGCAGCCTCAAGCGCCACTTCCGAGAGCATGTTGGGAATGAGCCGCTTATCACGAAGTGAAATTTCGCCTTCCACGGTAGCGCTGGGGCGCTGGTTGAAAAACCCGTTAAATTGCAGGCCGCTATCAGTGCCAATGCGCGCCGACAAGCGCAACGGCAGGCGGTTGGTGGCAAAACTGCCAATGCGGGCGTCGAGCGATACAGCCCGCAGGCCACGCGCCTGCCTTGAAACGGTGAGACGAAGGGGGCCGTCGGCAGCATCGGCTTGAACCCTGCCACTCAGCCCCGTCAGGCGCAGNGGCGCGGCGCGNTTGCGCTGCATNATTAACTGCACATCGGNAAAGGTGATTTCCGGCACNGGCGAAAGCCGCAACGCATAGGCGGCGGCGCGCGGGTCATCCAGACCAATGATGCGAATTTCAGCACGGCGCAGGGCCAGATTGCGGACTTTNAGCTTACCGTCNAACAGGGCGGTCAGCGAAACGCCAGCGTCGACCTCTTCAGCGGACACAACCATNGACGGGGTTGGNATTGANGGCNCGGCTTTTTGTTCCCCCTGCTCCCCCTGCTCGGCTTGTGCCGCATTGGATTGATTAATTACCGTTACGATNTTTTGAAACCGCAAAGCCGGACGGGGCAGAANCCGCAGCGCCACCGGNCCGTGCGCGGTNATATCAATATTNATGTCGCGGCTGATTTGCNNGGTAATCTGGTCGCGGCGCGCGTCAATATCGACCGTGAAGGGCACCAGAAATGCCGCGGCGATCACGAGCNTGATGGGGATCANAACGGTCAGCAGCCGCATANGCATNGCGAAAATCTCCATGAATCCCGAAACACGGGCTATAATAACATACTATGCACTGCCAGCAGCGGAAACGCGGCGAAACACATGATATACTGGTAACAGCATAAACAGAATCAACTGAGTACCAAGTATTATGGAAAATGATCCGTTTGATCTGGGATCCGATACACCGCCCCCGACGCCCGCGCAAGCTGGCTCAATCTCGGCTGCCGCCCGCGCAAGCATGGATGCGCGCCGCGTCGGGCCGATGCTGGACGGCCTTAACGATGAACAACGCGCAGCCGTTCTGGCCGATGACGGCCCGCTTTTGCTGCTGGCTGGTGCTGGCACGGGCAAAACCCGCGCGCTGACCACGCGCATTGCCCATAAAATTGCCACCGGACAGGCATGGCCCAGCCAAATCCTCGCCGTGACGTTTACCAATAAAGCCGCGCGCGAAATGAAAGAGCGCATCAGTTCGCTAATGGGTGAGACGGTGGAAGGCATGGGGTGGCTTGGAACCTTCCACTCGATATCGGTGCGTATTCTGCGCCGCCATGCCGAGCTGGTCGACCTGCGCCCGGATTTCACTATTTTGGATACGGACGACCAGATACGCCTCATCAAACAAATCATCCAGGCCGAAAACATTGACGAAAAAAGATGGCCGGCGCGCCAGATGGCCGGGCTCATCGACCGCTGGAAAAACCGTGGCTGGGGCCCCGAAGACGTACCCGACAGCGAATCCGGGTTTTTTGCCAATGGTCTGGGCGGTAAGATTTATACGCAATATCAGCAAAGGCTGAAAATTCTCAACGCCACTGATTTTGGTGATCTGCTGCTGGAATGCCTGCGCCTGTTCCGCGAAAACGATGCCGTGCTGGTCGAGTATCAAAACAAGTTCAAACACATATTGGTCGACGAATATCAGGACACAAATGCTGTGCAGTATTTGTGGCTGCGCCTGCTGGCACAAGCGCATAACAATATTTGCTGTGTCGGCGATGACGACCAGTCGATCTATGGCTGGCGCGGCGCGGAGGTTGACAATATTTTGCGCTTTGAGCGCGATTTCGCGGGCGCGCAAGTCATTCGCCTTGAGCGCAATTACAGATCAACCCCGCATATTCTAGCGGCTGCATCCGGTTTGATCGCGGCCAATGAAGGACGCCTCGGCAAAGAGCTTTGGACTGACCTGACAGAAGGCGAGAAAGTTATGGTGCGCGGCGTGTGGGACGGCGACGAAGAAGCGCGCCTGACCGGAGACGATATCGAAGCCTATCAACGCGCAGGTGACGCGCTGAACGAGATAGCCATATTGGTGCGCGCCAGTTTTCAGATGCGCGAGTTTGAAGACCGCTTTATCGCTTTGGGCGTGCCCTATCGGGTGATTGGCGGCCCCCGATTTTATGAGCGCGCTGAAATTCGTGATGCCAATGCCTATTTCCGGCTCATCGCGCAGGCCGATGATGATCTGGCGTTTGAGCGCATTTGCAACAAGCCCCGGCGCGGGCTTGGCAATGTCGCGTTACAGACCTTGCACGATGCCGCCCGACGCCAAAACACCTCGCTTTATCGCGCCGCAACCCAGCTGGTGCAAACAGAAGAATTAAAACCAGCCGCACGGCGCGCGCTGAACGGCTTTATTCAGTCGGTCGAACGCTGGCGCGGATTGGTGCCCTCCATGACGCACACCGAACTGGCCGAACTGGTTCTGGATGAAAGCGGCTACACCGCCATGTGGCAGGCCGACAAATCGCCCGAAGCCCCGGGCAAGCTGGAAAACCTGAAAGAGCTTGTGCGTTCGATGGATGAATTTGAAAACATGGCCGGATATCTGGAACATATCTCGCTGGTGA
This sequence comes from Rhodobiaceae bacterium, assembly GCA_002689195.1. Taxonomy (GTDB): domain Bacteria; phylum Pseudomonadota; class Alphaproteobacteria; order RS24; family RS24; genus UBA7378. The sequence goes on from NZFC01000025.1 coordinate 9,877, forward strand.
TGGACACGCAGACACAGGAAAATGACGACAAGGTTTCCCTGATGACCCTGCACGCGGCCAAGGGGCTTGAGTTTGACACGGTTTTTCTGCCCGGCTGGGAAGAAGGCCTTTTTCCCCATCAGCGCAGCCTTGATGAAAGCGGCACCAAGGGGCTTGAGGAAGAACGCCGCCTCGCTTATGTCGGCCTGACGCGGGCGCGCCAGCGCGCCACCATCTCGTTTGCTGGCAACCGCCGCACGCATGGGCAGTGGAACTCGGCCATTCCCTCACGGTTCATTGATGAACTGCCCGCCGAGCATGTGGAGGTNGGCGACACCNAGCATGTCGGCAACGGCTTTGCNAGCCAAAGCCGGTTTGCCAATGATTTTACCACCTCGACTTANAACAGCCCNGGCTGGCAGCGCGCNCAGGCAAACCGCAGCCGCTTCGACCCCAGCAACCCGCCGACGATACAATCGCGCGCCGAAACAGTTGTCTCCAATATGACCGACAGCCCGTATCAGCGCGGCGAGCGTATATTCCACCAGAAATTCGGCTATGGGCGCATTGAGGCTATTGAGGGCAACAAGCTGACGGTCGGCTTTGAAAAGGCGGGACGCAAAAAAGTGCTCGACACTTATGTTGAGAAGCACTGATTACAACCGATGCCCGCCCTTTTTAAAGCCTGCGTGACCACACAGACGCCTGATCTGGCCGAAGCGTTTTTTGACGAAGCCGGGGCCGTCGCCCAAGCGATTGGCCTGCCGCAAGATGGTGCCACGCGCGTTGAAGCGTATTTTACCGAAAGCCCCGCATTAGGCGTTCTGCCGTTCGCGCACCAGGATTTCGACCTCGAACATGTGCCGGACGAAGACTGGGTGACGCGTAGCCAGCAAAACCTGCCGCCCGTGCCGGTGCCGCCGTTCTTTCTGTTCGGGCACCATGACCGACCACGCGCGCGCCGTGCCCGCCACCATATTGAAATGGACGCAGGGCTCGCCTTCGGGTCGGGCCATCACGCCACGACGCAAGGATGTTTGCACCTGCTGGCCCATGTGCTGAAAGCGCGCCGCCCGATGCACGCCGCCGATATCGGCACCGGCTCCGGCACGCTCGCCATCGCCCTTGCCAAGGCGGGCTGCAAAAATGTTTTTGCCTGCGACAATGACCCCGACGCTGTGCGCGTGGCGCGGCAAAATTTTAAAATCAACACCCTGCCTGCCCATATCAGGCCAATATGGTGCAACGGGCTTGCCCATCCTGCAGCGCGCAAGGCCGGGCCGTTTGACCTGATTATGGCAAATATTGTCGCCGCGCCGCTCATCGCCATGGCCCCGGCCATGGCCGCGCATCTGGCCCCGACCGGACAGCTTATTCTTTCAGGCCTGTTGCACAGCCAAAAACAGCGCGTCGTTGCACGCTATCGCCACGCCGGACTGAGCGTGCAAAAAGATATCCGCATTGACCCGTGGACGAGCCTTATGTTTCAGCGTTAGACTTGCACTCATGTTTCAAGATTTCGAAGACCCAAAAGATAGCAAGAACACAGGCCAGCATGTGAAGCTGTTGCGCCGCGCCATGGCCGAAGGCGGGCTTGATGCCTTTATCGTGCCGCGCGAAGACGCGTTTCAGGGCGAATATGTGCCGGCTGCGAACGAACGGCTGAAATGGCTGACCGGCTTTGGCGGCTCGGCTGGTGTCGCCGTGGTTATGGCGCGCCAAGCGGCAATCTTCGTCGATGGGCGCTATATTCTGCAAGCCCCTGATCAGGTCGACACCGACATTTTTGAAGTTGTGCCGATTGCCGAAACCGGCCCCCTTGCATGGCTCGAACAAAAGCTCCGCAAGAACCAGCGCATCGGTATTGACCCGAAGCTGCACACGCTGGCTTTTGCGGGCGCGGTTGAAAAACTCGCGCGGCGTATGAGCCTCGACATTGACTATGTAAGCGATAATCCGGTCGACCGCGTCTGGGCCGACCGACCGGCCATGCCGGAAACCCAAATTATCTTGCATCCCAACCGGCTGGCCGGGCGCACCTCGCTCGACAAACGCTGCGCGCTGGGCCGCCAGCTTGCAAATGCCAACCAAGCCACAATGCTGGTGACGCAACCGGAAAATATTGCCTGGCTTTTGAACATTCGCGCCGACGATGTGCCGCACACGCCGTTCGCGCTGTCTTTCGGTATTTTGAAAGCCAGCGGCCGGTTCGACTGGTTTATTGACCCGAAGCGCGTTGACGCCAAAACCCGCCAGCATGTCGGCGACAAGCTGCACATTCACGCCAGCGACAAGCTCACCGCAAGCTTGGGCAAATTGAAAACAAAAATACGCCTCGATCCCAGCACCACGCCGATTTGGTTTGCCGCCCAATTAGGGGGTGCCGAGATAGTGCATGGCGAGGATTTATGCACCTTGGCAAAGGCGTGCAAAACAAAAGCCGAAATAAAAGGCACCAAGGCCGCGCATTTGCGCGATGGCGCGGCGCTGTGTCGTTTCTTGTGCTGGTTGGACGCGCGCGGGCGCAGAGGCAAAATCAGCGAGATTGATGCAGCGCGCCAAGCGGAAGCCTTTCGCGCCGAAACCGGCAAGCTGCGGGATTTGAGCTTCGACACTATATCGGGAAGCGGGCCGAACGGCGCGATTGTACATTACCGCGTAACGCACGCCACCAATCGGCGTCTGCGCCCGGGGGATATCTACCTGATTGACAGCGGCGGACAATATGCCGATGGCACAACAGATGTAACCCGCACGGTGCTTATTGAGGGGCGTCCACCACCTATAGGTGCAGTTGATGCGTTTACGCGCGTTCTACGCGGCCATATCGCGCTGGCCGCCGCGCGCTTTCCCACCGGCACAAACGGTATGCAACTGGACACGCTGGCCCGTGCGCCGCTATGGGCCGCAGGGCAGGATTTTGACCACGGTACCGGCCATGGCGTCGGCAGTTATCTCTCCGTGCACGAAGGCCCGCAGCGCATTTCAAAGGGCGGGATGGTGCCAATGGCACCGGGCATGATCGTGTCGAATGAGCCTGGATACTATGCTGCAGGCCGTTTTGGGATAAGAATTGAGAATTTGCAATATGTCCGCCCCGCCAAAAACACGGGCGACAGGCACCGCGATATGCTGGAGTTCGGCGCGCTGACGCTGGCCCCGATAGACCGGCGTTTGATCGACCAATCCGCCCTCACGGGGGACGAAAAAACATGGCTCAACACCTATCACGCAGAAGTTCTGGCGAAGGTGAAACCGCTTGTGGATTCGGGCACCGCGAAGTGGCTGGAACGGGCGTGTCGCCCCATGCGGTGACGAGTTCTATATACAACCTAGGGGTGCTAGAATTATTGGCCTCAATCATATATTCGTGGTGCAAAAGAATAAGGGAACAACATGCACCACTACTTTCAAACAGAGATCACCCTCGAAAATCTGATATGGGCCTCGCGGCGTCAGGAGTTCATTTCCTACCAACGGATCAATCAGGCTCAAGGTATTGCCGATCAGGATTGGTCTTTTGCATCCAGCTTGCTGATGCGCCATCTCGACCAATTGGCGAATAAGGCCTTTCGGGAGAACAAGCCTGTATTTTCATTTCTCGCTGTGTCGCGTAAAGAACTAACCACCGGCAGACACACGACGCGGCGTCACCGGCAAATCATTCGAGCGTTTGGCGACATCGCGCCTGCGGAAAAGGACATTCTGGCCTTTATCAAGAAAGAGCAGATGCGCTGCTTCGCTTGGGGCATGGAAAAGGGCTGGCCGACACCAGAAGAAAAACCTGTCGACGCTCCGCGCCAGCCCGCGCGCAATGCGGAAGTTCAAGCGGCACGGCGGCACCGGTCCAAAAAACATTAATATCGGAAAAGATCAGGATTTCTCGGCAAGCTCCAGCCAGTCCTGCTCGTCCAAAATGGTGAGGCCCAGTTCCTCGGCTTTTTTGCGCTTTGAGCCCGCCCCCGGCCCGGCAACGACAATATCCGTTTTCGCCGATACCGACCCTGCAACCCGCGCGCCCAGCATCTCAGCACGCGCCTTTGCCTCCGCGCGCGAGACGGTTTCCAGCGTGCCGGTGAACACAATGGTTTTTCCGGCCAATGCGCCGGAGCTTTCGGCTTCGGCGAGCGGGCTGGGCGCAACACCGGCGGCCACCAGTGCCTCCAGCATGGCGCGGTTTTCATACGCTGCGAAAAACTGTTGCAGCGCATCGACCAGCGTGCGCCCGATGCCGTCAATATTTTCAAGCGCCGCGCGTGTTTCGCCGTCTTCAGACGCCAACCCCGCACCACCTTCTTGAAAGGCGGCCAGTGTTTTGAAATGCCGCGCCAAAATACGCGCCGTGTTTTCACCCACATGGCGAATGCCGAGGGCAAAAATAAACCTATCGAGGCCGATATCGCGGCGCTGGTCGATCGCTTTGAACAGTTTGACGACACTATCCTTCAGCGTGCCGATTTTGTCGCGCGGCCCAGACGTATAGCGCCAAAAATCAGGTGGATTATCGCCGAACCGTGCGCGCAAGGTGAAAATATCATCCGGTGTGCGGAGCAGGCCCGCGGCCCAATAATCTTCAATCTGCTTATTGCCGAGCCCTTCCACATCAAGCGCTGGGCGCGACACAAAATGCTTGAGCCGTTCGCGCGCTTGCGCCTCGCATGCCAAACCGCCCGTGCAGCGCAACACGACATCCGTGTCGCCGTCTTCGCGCAAATCGCGGGCTGTCGGCGAGCCGCAGGCCGGACATTTATCTGGAAAGGTGAACGCCTGCGTTCCGCTTGGGCGCGCCTCGGCCACCACGCGCACAATTTGAGGGATCACGTCGCCAGCGCGCTGTACGACCACCGTGTCGCCAATACGCACATCCTTGCGGGCAATCTCATCGGCGTTGTGCAAGGTCGCATTGGTAACGCGCACGCCGCCAACCGTGACCTCCTGCAATTTGGCAACCGGCGTCAGTGCGCCGGTGCGCCCGACCTGAATGTCGATATCCTGCAATATGGTGGTCGCCTGCTCCGCCGGAAACTTATGCGCGATGGCCCAGCGCGGCGCGCGCGACACAAAACCCAGCCGGTTCTGGTAGTCGAGCGCGTCGACCTTATAGACCATGCCGTCAACGTCATACCCCAACAGCGCGCGGCGGGCCTCGATATCCTGCCAGTGTGCCAGTAAGTCCTGCGCGTCGGCGCAAACGCGAAATTCCGGATTAACGGCAAACCCCCACGCAGCAAACAGCTCCACCATGCCGGATTGGGTTTGCGCTGGCAGGTCAGACATCTCTCCCCACGCATAAGCAAAAAACCGCAAGGGCCGCTTCGCCGTGATGGTCGGGTCAAGCTGGCGCAGGCTGCCCGCCGCCGCATTGCGCGGATTGGCAAATTCGGGCTTGCCTGCCGCAATCTGGCGTTCATTGAGCGCGGCAAAATCATCGGCACTCATATATACCTCGCCGCGCACTTCCGCGACTTCCGGCGCGCCCTTCGGCAGCGTGTGTGGAATGCCCGACACGGTTTTGAGATTGTCGGTAATATTTTCACCCACGCGGCCGTCGCCGCGCGTAGCGCCGCGCACCAACACGCCATTTTCATAGCGCAGCGACGCGGACAGGCCGTCGATTTTCGGCTCAGAGGTCAGGTGAAGGCCTTGGGCCTCGTCCAGTGTGAGAAATTTTCGAACCCGCTGGATGAAGTCGTCAATGTCCGCGGCGTCAAACGCATTGCCAAGCGACAACATCGGCACGCTATGCGTGACCTTGGCAAAGCCCTGCGCCGCCTCGGCACCAACCCGTTCAGACGGGCTATCGCCGCGTTTTAGGTCGGGAAACCGCGCCTCGATATCGCCATTGCGCTGGCGCAGCGCGTCATAGTCGGCGTCGGAAATGCGCGGCGCGTCTTCTTGATAATAAGCCGCGTCATGGGCCGCGATTTCTTGCGCCAATGCGCCCAGCTCTTCCGCCGCCTCTTCGCGCGACAAGTCGGCAACCGGGCGGGTGCGGCTTATCACGCGTCGGCCTCCAGCAATTTGCCCGCCGCCGCGCGCGCTTCCGAAGTTACATTTGCGCCCGATAGCATGCGCGCAACCTCTTCAAGGCGCGCATCGGCATCCAGCGGATTGACGCGCGTTACAGTGGCTTCCAACTCGCTCGTTTTCGACACTTTCCAGTGAAAATCACCGCGTGCAGCCACTTGGGGCGAGTGCGTCACCACAAGCACCTGCCCCAGTTCGGCAAGTTTGTGCAAGCGCACGCCCACGGCTTCGGCAACAGCGCCACCGACCCCGGCATCCACCTCATCGAAAATTAGCGTGCCGATATGACCACTTCCGGCGAGGCTCACCTTCAGGGCCAGCATAAAGCGCGCCAGTTCACCGCCGGACGCGATGCGTGCTATTGGGCCCGGTGCCATGCCGGGGTTGGTCGAGGCTTCAAACGATATGCGGTCAATGCCATCGGCACCGCCCTCTTCCGCATCGCCGGTATCGACGCGGGTTTCAAAGCGCCCGCCATCCAGCTTCAAAGGCGCAAGCTCGCCGTTCACGCATTCGTCAAGCTCGCCCGCCGCTTTGGTGCGCGCCGCTGATACTTTAAGGGCCGCGTCGCGATAGGCGGTTTTAGCCGCCTCATACGCGATCTCCATTTCCGCCAACCGGTCGGCGCCGCCGTCAATATCGTTTAGTTGCTGCTCAAGCTGGGTCAGCACATCCGGCAGGTCATTGCAGCCGACATTGTGCTTACGCGCAGCGGCGCGCAAGGCAAACAATCTGTCTTCAACGCGCGCCAGTTCCGCCGGGTCATGGCGAATTTCACTGGCCGCAACAAGCACGGCCTCGTGCGCTTCGGCGGCCTCAATCAGTGCGCGGTCAAGCGCTGTCACGGCTCCATCCAGCTTACCAGCAGCGTCGGGCGCGGCCTTTTCAAGGCGGCGCAGCGCCCCGTTGAGTGCCGTTTCCACGCCGGTTTCGCCGCCCAGAAAATTTTGCGCTTCATCCAGATCGGCGGCAATTTTTTCGGCATTCATCAACAATGTGCGCTGGTCGGCCAATGTTTCTTCTTCGCCGGTTTGCGGCTCAAGTGCCTGCAACTCCGCCACGGCAGTGGTTAGATAATCGGCTTCTTCGGCCGCGCGCGCCAGCGCATCGCGGTGCGCGGCCAGCCTTTTTTCAAGCTGTATTTTCGTGCTGTGCAGGTCGCCAAGCGCGCCTACGTCGTCGTCAATGCCAGCGAACTGGTCGAGCAAGCGCCGCTGGGTGCGGGCATCGGTCAAAGCCTGACTTTCGTTCTGCCCATGAATTTCCACCAAAACACTGCCTAGTTGAGCAAGCAGGCCAACGCTGACCGGCGCATCATTGCAAAACGCGCGGCTGCGCCCATCAGCGGTCTGAATGCGGCGCAGAATTAATTCGCGCGCGTCTGCTTGCAGTCCGTTCTCTTCAAGTACGGCTAACACGGGCTTATTTTCCGAAATGTCAAAAACCGCCGTCACACTGCCTTGCGCGGCTCCATTACGCACCAAACCAGCGTCGCCCCGCGCGCCAAGCGCAAGCCCCAGCGCATCCAGCAAGATGGATTTTCCGGCCCCCGTCTCGCCCGTTAGGGTGCACAGATTTCCATGCCAGTCGAGATCGAGTTTATCGATAAGAACAATGTCGCGGATCGACAGTGATAGCAGCATTCGCGGCCCCTAAAAGACCTTATCGAGAGCCCTGCTAATCCAGGATGAGGGATCTTCCTTTGGGGTCAGTTCGCGGTCGACCAAATACCGATAGCTGTCACGATACCACCCGCTATTGGGGAAATTATACCCCAATACGGCGGCGGCATTTTGCGCCTCATTGGTGACGCCCAACGACAGATACACTTCCGTCAGGCGGTGCAAGGCTTCGGGCACATGCGAGGTGCGGGTATAATTTTTGATGACATTGGAAAACCGCACCGAGGCCGCAACATAATGGCCGCGTTTCAAATAATAGCGGCCCACATCCATTTCCTTGCCGGCGAGGTGGTCGCTGGTCAGGTCGAGCTTCAAAATTGCGTCGCGGGCATAGTCGCTTCCCGGATAACGCCGGATCACATCCACAAGGGCTTGCTGCGCCAGTTCGGTAATCAACTGGTCGCGTTTGACATCCGAAATGCGTTCATACTGGCACATGGCGATGAGATAAAAGGCGTAAGGTGCCCGCTTATTGCCGGGATAAAGCGCAATAAAGCGGCGCGCCGTGAGGATCGCTTCATCATATTTATTCTGCAAATAATAGGTATAGGCCGCCATGACCATCGCGCGGCGGGCCCATATAGAATAGGGGTGCTGGCGCTCAACCTCGTCAAATTGCAGCGCCGCATTGATGAAATTGCCGCGCTCCAACTCGTCAAAGGCTTGATTGTAAATCTGTTCGACGGGTCGCTCGATATATTCGGCGATTTCCGGGTCATTTGCGCCGCACGCCGACAACACGCCGCACACAGCACACACAGTTAAAAATTGTTTCCACGTCATAATGAGATAGCGCCCCACGGTCCAAAAAGAGCCATTGAGCCTTTGTTTTACAGCATTGGGGGTAAGGATGCCAGCAGAGAGGGCGTAAAAGACGTGCTTATTCTGCCGCGAGAACTTTGTCGGTATCTGACAAATTGACCAGTTCAAAGGCATCAGCCTCAAGGAACAGAGCGTGCAGAAGCTTATTATGCAGCGCATGGCCTGATTTGTGCCCACGATAACGCCCGATCATCGGCAGGCCAAGCAGGTAAAGATCGCCGATTGCGTCCAGAAGTTTGTGTTGCACAAACTCTTTTGGAGAGCGCAAGCCTTCTTCGTTCATAATCACATCGCCATCAACCAAAATGGCGTTTTCGATGGAACCGCCCAGCGCCAGCCCTGCACTGTGCATGGCCTCAACCTGATGCAGCATGCAGAAAGTGCGCGCACCGGCGACATTCATGTCAAATTTCTCGTCCATGAGGTCAAGCTGATAGGCCTGACGCCCAATGGCACCGCTTTGAAAATCAATCTCGGCTTCAAAAACACACCCGTCTTCGGGCAGCAATTCGCAATAGCTATCGCCTTGCGACACCCGCACGGGCTGTTTGACCCGCAAGGCCCGACGCACGGCGTTCAACTCGATAACACCAGCACCGCGCACCAGATCAACAAAAGGCTGCGCGCTGCCATCCATAATCGGCACTTCCGGCCCGTCAATTTCAACGATGACATTATCGACCCGCATACCAGCCAGCGCCGCAAGCAAATGCTCAATCGTGCCGACCACATGCCCGTGGCTGTTGCCGATTTTGGTCGATAGGGTCACATCGCACACGCTACCGAAAAGGGCGGGAATGGACGCTTCGTCGCGGTCGGAAATGTCTGTGCGGATAAAAACAATGCCCGTATCAGCCGCAGCCGGTACGAGGCGCATGGTCAATTCTGCGCCCGAATGCAAACCAATGCCCCGACACACCACAGCCGCGCCCAGCGTGGTTTGGTCTGCGTTAAACTGCTGAATACCCGGCGTTCCGGCGAAAGCAACTGCCGGAAAACGCTCGTGTATCTGAGCAATTGTGGCGGGGGGTGGTGCCATAGGGCATTTGTCCTTGGTTTCAACGTTTTGTCTGAGCTTCGTTCTACAAAAGCGGGAAACCAAGTACAAATAACAGATTATTGCTTAATATTACGGCCCTGTAACACACGCTCACCAAAGCGTTTCGCCCTGACGAAAAAATCGTGAAAAATAGTAAAAAAAGCCCGAGCGCAAGGCCCGGGCTTTTCTTTGATTTTCTAACGACGCAAGAAGGCCGGAATATCCAGCTGCTCGGCCTCGTAAGACGCGCTCATACTGGGCGCGGTTTGCATCTGGGTTTGCACCACTGGCGCCTGCTCAGCAATCGCCGGAGCCGGAGCTGATGGTGCTGCCGGTGCCGGTGCTGGTGCAGGTGTCACAGAATTTACCGAGACTTGCGGCGCCGGTGCGCTTGGCGTTTCGGCTTTTGCCGCCGGCGCCGGAGCCGGAGCGGAAGCTGCGGGCGCGTCGAGATCTAGCGTCGGTTCGTTGTGCGTTGGTGCCGCAGCGACAAGCGGTGCTGGTTCAGCGGGTATCTCCTCAGGGATATCGAGAATGGCCGCCGGACGCATATCCGGTGCTGGCGCATCATCAATGTCGCGGCTGGCAATCTCAGCCGTTTCCTCAAAGCGTGGATCCAAGCTCGGCTCTACCCGCTCGCCCATACCCATAGGCTCCTCATCCTCAATCGGGTCAGGGGCCAGATGGCTTTTTTCCTCCGGCGGCTGGCGGTTGGTGCCCAGCACACGGTCAAGGAATGAACGCGAGCGTTTCGATACTTCGCGCCGTGGCGCAAGTTTCGGCTCACGCAGGAAACCCGGCATCCCGCCCTCATTGGGTTCTTCGATGGCTTGCGGCGCCTCGGCCACGGGTGCGGGCTCTGCGATTTCCACAGCATCTTCAACCGTTGGCGGCGTCGCATCGGCTTGCATGAAGGCTGGCAATTTGCCTCCCTCAAGCTCGATCTCGGCCTCCGGTGGCTCGGAAGGCGGATAATCCTGCATCTGGCCTCCCATATTGATCACCTCGCCGCGTGTAACGGGGCGCAATTTCGATTTTGCCCCCGCCTCAATGCCGGTGGCGACGACAGAAACCCGCACCATGCCCTTGAGATTATCGTCGAAAGTGGAGCCGATGATAATATTAGCGTTTTCGTCAACCTCATCCTTGATGCGGTTGGCAGCCTCATCCACCTCATAAAGCGTCATGTCTTCGCCGCCGGAAATATTAATCAACAGACCATTGGCTCCGCTCATCGACACATCGTCGAGCAGCGGGTTGGCAATCGCAGCTTCTGCGGCTTCGATGGCGCGGTTGTCGCCTTCGGCTTCGCCCGTGCCCATCATGGCTTTGCCCATTTCGTCCATAATGGTTTTGACATCGGCAAAGTCGAGATTGATGAGCCCCGGCTTGATCATGAGATCGGTAATGCCAGACACGCCCGAATGCAGCACTTCATCAGCCATGGCAAAAGCTTCGGCAAATGTCGTCTGGGCATTGGCAATGCGGAACAGGTTCTGGTTCGGGATGATGATAAGCGTATCAACTTCCTTTGCCAGTTCGTTAATGCCCTCATTGGCCGAGCGCATGCGCCGTGTGCCTTCAAAATCGAAGGGCTTGGTCACCACGCCGACCGTCAACACGCCCAACTCGCGCGCCGCGCGGGCAATCACGGGTGCCGCACCTGTGCCGGTGCCCCCGCCCATGCCAGCCGTGACAAAGGCCATGTGCGAGCCTTGCAGCATGTCGACGATTTCGGCCATCGACTCCTCGGCGGCTTGTCGGCCTACTTCCGGATTTGAACCGGCGCCCAATCCTTCGGTGAGCTTGTTGCCCATCTGGATCCGACGATCGGCTTGGCTGGCCGCAAGTGCCTGTGCGTCAGTATTAGCGACGACAAAATCGACACCTTCCAGCCCTGCGCTCACCATATTATTGACCGCATTGCCGCCAGCACCCCCGATGCCAAACACGACAATACGGGGTTTAAGTTCCCTTTTTGGTGGAACGGTAAGATGAATACTCATGGCGTTCTCCTTTTCTACTCGCTCGTGTTGGGCAGGTTTTTCAAAGTTGAAAAAGCATGGCACCCTGCGCCCAATATCCAGGTGGTGCATGCTCCTGACGGGCAGGCATCGCCCATCACAGGTGGCCCTAGGCCAGTTACATACGCTGATACAAAATTGCGTTGCATTAGAAGTTCCTCCTCAGCCAAGCCGCCAGCCGGCCAAATGGCCCGCCAGCGTTTTCAGTAACAAGTGCGGCGTCGGCATGTTGACGCCCGGCATAATTCAAAAGACCCGCGCAAGCTGCAAAAGACGGGCCAGCGGCTGCTTCCGGCAGTCCCGAAAGCCGCATGGGAAAGCCCAAACGCGGCTGCCGCTCAAGAATTGTGCGCGCCAGTTCCGNCACGCCGGAAAGCTGNGATGCGCCGCCCGTCAGCACCACGCGNCGNCCGGCCAGATGCGCCATGCCAGAGCTTGCGACCCGCGCCTCGACCATTTCGAAAGTTTCTTCCAGACGCGGACGAATAATTTTCGTTAACTCGCTGCGCGGCAGCATTTGCNCCTCACCATCATTNGTCGGCAGTTCAAACTGCTCGCGCTCANNGTCAGACGAAGCCAGCGCGCTGCCGTAAAGCGTTTTGATACGCTCGGCAATCGGCAATGNGACNTTTAAACCGCGCGCAATATCGGTGGTGATATGGTGCCCGCCGACCGGCACNACGCCCGTATGCACCGGCNCGCCTTCATAAAATATTGTGAAGCTGGTGGTGCCGCCGCCCATATCAAGGTGCAGCGTGCCGAGGTCAATTTCATCCTGCATCAAGGTCGANAGGGCGCTGGCATAAGGCGTGACAACCAGCTTGTCGCAAACAAGATGGCANTGCTCGACACACGCCAGNAGATTTNTAATCGGCCCTACGGGGGCACTGATGAGATGCAATGTCACGCGCAACGNNTGCCCANACATGCCTCTGGGGTCGGATATCACNGAACTGTCATCGACATAATAGGCCACNGGAATGGCGTGNAGAATTTCATGGTCTTCCGACCAGAATTTTTCACACGCATGNCGNAAGGCCAAAACCATATGATCGCCNTTTANCGCCTGCCCGTGCAGCGGCACATGCGCNTCGCAAATCTGGCTTGAAATCCGGTTCGCNGACACGCCGATAATAATNCCGCGCACTTCGACACCGGCCATGCNTTCNGCAGCATCCACNGCGGCGCGCAGGCTGTCTTCNGCAGCGCGCATGTCGGTAATCTGTCCGGCCTGCAAGCCTTCCGATATTTGATGCCCGAAGCCNGTGACGCGCATCATCCGGTTGGGCGCATTGTCTTCGGCTGTCTCCGCAATCAAACAGGCAACTTTATTGGTGCCGATATCAAGCGCGGCGATGGCACCGCGCCGCATTGAAACGGCTGCNTGTCGGCCCAACTGGNTATGTTTTACAGGTCGGGTCANGAGCGCTTCTCCCGTTNGGGGCNTGGCGGNGCCGCGCGCGAGGTTTCNNCCATTGGGCGCAGCAATATNCGGTCGGGCAAGCGCAGGTCGATGCTTTGGTTTTCGNCGGCCAGAATGCGCCGCTCGCGTTCCAGATCCATCAGACGGTTGAGCGCGTTTTGCACNTTTTTGGCTGGCAGATGCACAGCNCCGCCATGATCCAGNGTTAAGCTCCAGCGACGCCCGCCAATCCACTCGGCAGCCACCAGCCGATTGCGGACAACCGGATAGTCTTGCAGCANATCCATCAGTGCCTGCGCGCGAATGGGCGCGCCAGANCCCGACAGTATCGGCAGATGGTCGAAGGTTTTNAGATAATTGCGGGTGATGACATNNCCNTTTTTGTCAATCAGCGCGGTTTNGCGCCCTTCATNATAAAGCGCGAAAGGCTCGCGCTCGCTTACCTGCAAATGAATAATGCTCGGCAAGCGCCGCACCACCGTTACATTATGGATCCAGGGCAATTTTTTNATGCGGNTCTGCATGGCNTCCAAATCGACGCGNAAAATTGGCATTCCNGCGTCGACTTGCGTGACCGCCAGCAGGTCTTCACGCTGGGTGCGGCGGCGGCCTTCCACGGTGATGTCAGNGACTTGCAAGCCGGCGGTGGCGNTGGCNTGAAAAAAACTATCGCGCAGATAATCGGCCGTNGGGCGGGTTANTTCGGCGGTNAAAATGCCAACNAAAACCAANGCCACAATANCNGCGGCGCTGGCANGGCCAAGNCGCCAGTTGGAGAAAAGTTTCGCCANNGGNGCCATCAGTGTCATTAANGCAAATGACGAAAATGACACTGCGCGCATCAGGCGTGCTTTGGGATTGCGTTTCNTNTGGCGGNNGCGTTTCAACGCAGCGGATTTCATCTTGGGCATGAGGCATCCTCCACAATCCAAGTCACCAATTTGTCGTANGACATGCCNCGCGCTTCAGCCATTTCCGGCACAAGCGACAGGGGCGTCATGCCCGGCTGGGTGTTGATTTCAAGCAGCGCCAGGGTTGGCCCGTCAGGGTCGAAACGGAAGTCAGCCCGCGTCACACCGCGGCACCCNAGNACNCNGTGGGCCATCAGCGTGNCGGCCTGTATCTNGCCCAGCAGNGCAGCGGGTATATCGGCAGGCAAAATATGGGCNGANCCGCCCTCNTCATATTTCGCGCGATAATCGTAAAAGCCGTTGGTCGGCACAATTTCCATAACATCCGTGGGTGCATCGTCCAGCACGGCACAGGTCAGTTCACGACCGGCAATATAGGCTTCGACCATGGCCGCATTGTCAAAGCCCCAACCGGCTTCGGTGAGCGTGTCGGGCAAATCATTTGCCCGGTCGGGGACGATTTGTACGCCGACACTGGAGCCCTGATTGACCGGCTTGACGACATAAGGTGGCTCCAGCGGATGGTCAGTGCATGTGCCGCGCATGACCAGCAGCGACGGCGCAACCGGTAGGCCAGCATCGGCGAAAATCGTTTTCGACAGGTGTTTATCCATCGCCAAGGCCGAGGCGCGGACACCCGAATGTGTGTAGGGAATGGCTAGAACTTCCAAAAGCCCCTGCACCTCCCCATCTTCGCCGCCAACGCCGTGCAGCGCGTTGAAGCAAATATCGGGAGCAAGCTCGCTCAGCCGCGCCGCAAGATTGCGGTCGACATCAATTTGCGTGACCTCATAGCCGGAACGCTGCAGAGCCTCGGCGCATTTTTGGCCCGATATAAGACTGATTTCGCGCTCCGGCGACCAGCCCCCTTGCAGCACGGCAATATGGGATTTACGCGCCATGAGCCACCTCCCCAATCCGCCGGATTTCCCAATCGAGATCAATGTCACTGGTTTCCAGCACACGCTGGCGCACAGTTTCGCCCAGCGTCTCAATGTTGGCGGCGCTGGCCTTGCCGTGATTAATGAGGAAATTGCAATGCAGGTCGGAAACTTGTGCGTCGCCGACACGCAGGCCCCGACATCCAGCAGCGTCAATAAGCTTCCATGCCTTCGGCCCGTCAGGGCTGGCCCCGCCCGGATTTTTGAACGTGCTGCCGCCAGTGCGCGATTTGACCGGCTGGCTGGTGCCGCGCTTATCGGCAATCTCGTCCATTTGCGTTTTTATCGTGTTCTGGTCGGCGGGGAGCCCACGCAAAACCGCGGCTGTGTAAATCACGCGGTCGCGATAGCCATTGGTGCGATAGCCGAGGTTGAGCGCGTCCGGCGTCAACTCGCGCTTTTCGCCGTCCAGAGTTACGGCTTCAACCCGCACCAGCACATCTGCCGTTTCGCGGCCATAGGCACCGGCATTCATTGCCAGCGCGCCGCCGACACTGCCGGGAATACCGCTAAAAAATTCAAGCCCCGAAAGTCCGGCATCGCCAGCCATTGCCGCCACCCGCACATCAAGCGCGCCAGCACCGGCGCGAATGTCCGTTTCGCCTTCGCGGGCAATGTCGGCAAAGCTACGCCCAAGGCGGATAACAACGCCGCGTACACCGGCGTCGCGCGCCAGCGTATTAGAGCCCGCGCCCAAAACAGTGACCGGAATATCCGTCGCCAGATTTTTCAAAAACGCGCTCAGATCGTCGGCGTCGGCCGGCAGGTAAATAACATCCGCATCACCGCCGACCCGAAACCATGTGAGCCCGCTCAAAGACTGCTCGGTAATATATTTGCCGCGCACCTCCGGCAGGTCGGCAGGGCGAATGCGCGCGCGCGGCGTTTGCGGCTTTGGATTATTTGCGTGCATGCTCATGCCGCCACCTCCGCCAGACGCGCCGGCAGCTCATGCGCGATGCGCGTAATGGAACCTGCGCCCATACACACCACAATGTCGCCCGCGCCGATAATTTCGGCCAGCGCCGGTGCCAGCGCATCATCTTCGGCCAAGGCCTCGGCATGACGGTGCCCATGCGCGCGCAAGCCCTCGACAAGCTGGTCGGCATCAAAGCCCTCAATCGGTTCTTCTCCGGCGGTGAAAACCGGCAACACGAAAACCACATCGGCGGCGTTCATGCAGCTACAAAAATCGGCAAAAAGGTCGCGCAGGCGCGTATAGCGATGCGGCTGCATAACGCCGATGACGCGGCCACCTGCCGCTTCGCGGGCGCTGCCCAGAACCGCGGCAATCTCGACCGGATGATGCGCGTAATCGTCAAAAATATCGACATCGCGCACTTTGCCGACATGCGAGAAGCGCCGCTTGACGCCGCTAAAACCAGACAGCGCCGCGCGGATTTGTTCCGGTTCGGCGCGCACTTCCAGTCCGGCGGCAATCGCGGCCAGCGCATTTTGCAAATTATAAGTGCCCGCCATGGGCAGGTGCATATCGGGGATCACGCTTTGCGTGCCAGTTCGCCGGTCGCGGCAAATAATGTCGAATTCCTGGGCAAAGCCCCGCGTGGCGATATTCGTCGCCTGAATGTCGGCCTGCTCGTTCAGCCCGTAGCTGATAATCCGGCGGTCTTGCACCTTGCCGACCAGCGCCTGTACTTCCGGATGGTCGAGACACACAATGCCAGCCCCATAAAACGGAATGTTTTGCATGTAGCGCACAAACGCATCGCGCAAGTTTTCAAAACTGCCATAATGTTCCAAATGTTCGGGGTCGATATTGGTGACAATGCCCATAGTCGAAGGCAGGCGCACAAAAGTGCCGTCGCTTTCATCGGCTTCGACCACCATCCAGTCGCCCGAACCAAGCCGCGCATTGGTGCCATAGGCGTTGATGATGCCGCCATTAATGACGGTGGGGTCGAGCCCGGCGGCGTCAAGCACGGCGGCTGCCAGCGAGGTTGTGGTGGTTTTGCCATGCGTGCCCGCGACCGTCAGACACGGTTTTAGGCGCATGAGTTCGGCCAGCATTTCGGCGCGGCGAACAACGGGAATATGGCGTGCGCGCGCAGCCTGCATTTCAACATTGTCATCTGCCACCGCCGACGACACGGTGACGACACCCGCACCGGTAATATTTTCCTCACGATGGCCGATCAGTATCGGCACACCCATTTCCGCCAGTCTGTTTGTGTTGGCGTTTTCGCTCAAATCGCTGCCCTGCACCTCATAGCCCATGACATGCATCACCTCGGCAATGCCGCTCATGCCAATGCCGCCAATGCCGACAATGTGCACCCGCCCGAAGGGGCGCAATGTACGCGGCGGTGAGGCAGGGCTTTGCGTCATTGCTTTTTCTCCTTATTGGCGGCGTTTTCGCTTTTGATGAGCGACAGGGCATAGCGACACAGCCGCAAATCGGCATCCGGACGCGCCAGCGACAACGCGCGCGCCGAGGCGGCGTTCAGCAGTTCGATATTGAGCATCAGCTCGTTCAGTTTTCCCGACAGCCATTCGGTCGTGAACTCGCTTTGATTAACCATCCACGCCCCGCCCTTTTCGTTCAGCTCGCGGACATTATGCGCTTGGTCTTGGTCAAGAGAGCCGGGCAAGGGCACGATGATGGCCGGCGCACCCAGCAAAGAAAGTTCGCACACGGTAGAGGCACCGCCTCGACAAATGACCAGATGCGCGCGGCGCATACGCGACGGCAAATCGTCGAAAAAATCCCGGATTTCGGCATAGACACCAATTTCGCCATAGGCCGCGAGCGTTTGTGCCATATCCGCCCGGCGTACCTGATGCACAACGCGCAGGCGGGCTTTCAAATCTGCCGGCAATTCGCCGATCGCTGCTGGCACCGTATCGGCAAAAACACTGGCACCCTGACTGCCGCCAAAAATCAGCAGTTCAAACGGGCGCGAGGCATTGAGATACCGATAGCCGCCGCGCGCCGCCGTCAGCACATCATTGCGGACAGGATTACCGACTTTGCGGGTTCGGGCTTGGGTGGATTTTGACACACCGCGCGTGCCACCAAAAGTGGTTGCGAGATGCGCGCCGAGGCGACACAGCACACGATTGGCGCGCCCCAATACGGCGTTTTGTTCATGGATGAGCACCTGCCGGCCCAGCATTTGCGCGGCCAGCGCTGGCGCAAATGANGGATAGCCGCCAAAGCCGACNACGATTGNGGGTTTGAGCTTCAACACCAGATGAACGGCCTGANCAAAGGCAAACAGAATTTTCAATATGCGCCAGGGGAGGAGCCATATTTCACCNCCAAATATCGTTGCNGCCGAAAGCTTGTGAACNGGCATTTCTTCAATCTGGTTNAGATAACTNAGACCGCGCACATCGGTTGCCAGATGCACTTCGTGGCCTTTTTCCTTCATGCGGCGCGCCAGCGCACTGGCCGGAAACAGATGCCCGCCNGTGCCNCCGGCGGCCAGCAGCACCACTTCGCGNCGGCTATNTTGCTTCTGGTTCATGAGCGGCCTCCNAATTGNGCCTGCAACGTCACGCCGCTAATCGGGCGCGCTAACATCTGGCTGTGCGATCTGCGCCGCGATAGCGCCACCAACATGCCCATGGTGAAGGCCGAGGCGATAAGCGATGAGCCGCCATAGGAAATAAACGGCAGGGNCATGCCCTTNGACGGCATCAGATTGAGATTGACGGCGAGATTGATAATGGCCTGCAAGCCGAACANACAGGTGAGCCCTGCCGCCGCCAGTTGAATCCAGTGTTCGCGCTCAGCNCGCAANCCCGACAGCGNGCGCAACACGATAACGGCGAACACGCAGATGATGAAGCTGCCGATCAGCAAGCCGCCCTCTTCAGCGGCAACCGCAAACACATAATCGGAATGCGCGTCCGGCAAAATNGATTTAACGCGCCCATCGCCCGGCCCGACCCCGACAATGCCGCCGGATTTAATGGCGTCCATGGCTTTGTCGACCTGATAGGTGTCGCCGCTGGACGGGGTGATGAAACGGTCAACNCGGCTGGAGACATGCGGCTCGGTGGCATAAAGATACGCGCCCGTGACAATGCCCAGCACGCCNAGCACGGACAAAAGGCGCAACGAGCCNCCGGCGAGAAAATACATGCACATCCAGACAAGACCCATCAGCGTCAACTGGCCNATATCGGGCTGGCCTGCCAGNAGCANACAGCACATCACCAAAAGGGNGAANGCGCTTATCAGCGCGTAGCTGTCGAAGCGGGTTNTGTGAAGCGCGAAAAGCTGNGCGGTCACGACCACNAAAGCNGGTTTTAAAATTTCCGACGGCTGAACCGAAACACCNNCGATAATCANCCAACGGCTNGCGCCCTTGGCAGAGGCNCCGATAAATAATGTGGCGACCACACCGACCAGCGCCGCAACGAAACTTGCCAGTGCCAGATAGCGCACCAGCCGCGGGTTCAGCATGGAAACGGCAAGAAACACGCCCAGCGCGAGCGTAAGAAACACCAACTGCTTATTGGCAAAATAATAAATCGGTTTGCCAATATGCTGGGCCACGGCGGGGCTGGCGGCAAACGCCATCAGATAGCCCAGACCGATTAAAATAACCACCGCAGCGACCAGCCAACGGTCGACNGTCCACCACCATTGGGCNATCGGNCTTTTATCGGTGCGGGCGAAAAATCTNAGCATGACGNCCCCTCAAAAGCNGACGGATGCGCGGCCNGCCACNNGGCAATGGCGGCNCAAAAAGCATCGCCGCGCGCCTCGAAATCGGGGAACTGGTCNAATGACGCACANGCGGGTGACAGTAAAACCGTCGCCGGGGCGGGGGTGTCTTTGGTGTNGTTTTGGGCAGCGTCAGCGCGNGCTTGGTTTGCNGCGTCANAAACCGCCTTNTCCAGCGTCTCGCTTTTATGGCAGGCAAAATNGCCTTCCAACACATTGTNNAATTGNTCGGNGGCTTCGCCAATCAAAAAGGCAGCGCGGACGTTTTTATAAAACGCATCGAGNCCCGACAGGCCGTCGTCTTTTGCGCGCCCGCCGACAATCCAGTAGATGTTTTCATACGCCGCNAGCGCGTGGCGNGTCGCCTCGGCATTNGTCGCCTTGCTGTCATTGACGAAAATCAGATTTTCGTGGGTTCCAACCGGCTGNAGGCGATGGGCAAGACCCGGAAAATCGGTGAAAGCNTGTTGCAAATCTTTNATGTCATNGCCCAATGCGCCCAGCACGCCAGCGGCGGCGGCAGCATTTTGCCCGTTATGGGCACCGCGCAAAGNGGGCGCGTTTTGCANGTCGGCAATAACGTCTTTACCNGCCANCAGCACGCCATCGCGCCAGAAAATATCNCCATCTCCAGAGGTCGCAATGCGGCTAACTTGCNTGCCCGATGCGCGNAAGGCATCGGCCATGGCGCGGCTGTCATCATCATCGCAGCCGATAATGGCNGNACNATCAGGCGCCAGCATATNGAAAAGCCGGCGTTTGNCCGCGATATATCCGGCCATGTCACCATGCCGNTCGAGGTGGTCGGGGNTNAGATTTGTCAGCACCGCNACATCGGGNGCNAGNGTTTCAAGCAGGTCAATTTGATAAGAAGACAGTTCCAGCACATAAANCGTCGCCGCGTCTTTGGCGGGGCCCTCAAGATCCAGCACCGCATGGCCGATATTGCCGCCCAGCCGCACCGCAGCCCCGCGGGTGGCCAAAAGATGCGCGATGAGCGCGCTTGTTGTCGACTTGCCATTGGTGCCCGTGACCGCAACGATTTTTGGTTTTTCGGCCATGGCGCGTGCGGCATCGGCAAATAATTCAACGTCACCCATCACTGGCACGCGCGCGGCTTGCGCCGCCTTCACAACCGCGTGCGGCTGCGGGTGGGTGAGCGGTACGCCGGGGCTCAACACCAAGCGGGCTGGCGCGCCAAACTCGGTTTCCAAATCTCTGATTTGGGCACCGGCTTGTTCAGCCGCCGCGCGCTGGGCGCTATNTTGATCCCACGCGCTNACATTATTGCCNGCGGNAACAAGCGCGCGCACGACCGACAGGCCCGAGCGCCCNAGCCCGAACACTGCCGTTTCACCGTGATATTTGGGAAGTAANATCATNTGCCCCTATCGCAGTTTCAACGTTGCCAGCCCGATCAAGGCCAGCACNACGGATATGATCCAGAAGCGGATCACAATGGTAGACTCGGCCCAGCCGCGCTGTTCGAAATGATGATGGAGCGGNGCCATCGCAAAGACGCGCTTGCCCGTCAGCTTGAACGAGGCAACCTGAACAATCACCGAGATGGCCTCTAGAACAAACAGGCCGCCNATAATTGCCANNACAATTTCGTGNTTTGTCGCNACCGCNATCGCGCCCAGNGTGCCGCCCAGCGCCAAGGAGCCNGTATCNCCCATAAANACCATGGCNGGGGGCGCGTTGTACCAGAGGAAGCCGAGGCCAGCCCCNATAAGCGCCGCNCACAGCACGGCCAATTCGCCCGCGCCCGGCACAAAATGCACCTGCAGATAATTGGCAAAAATCGCGTGCCCGACGAGATAGGAAATCAGGCCNAANCTGGCCGAGGCAATCATCATCGGCACAATCGCCAAGCCGTCCAGACCGTCGGTCAGATTGACCGCATTGGAAGAGCCGACNATCACGAACATGCCGGCCAGCACAAANAGCGGCAGACCAAACGGCAGCAGCACATCTTTGAAAAACGGAATGGCATAACTTGTTGCCAGTGGTTGGGGNAAAATGGTTGANATTGCCAGCACCGCGATTAGGGCGATTATGGCCTCCAGCACAATTTTGNCANGGCCCGGCACACCAGCACTNGAGCCACCGCGCACTTTCAAAAAATCATCNGCGAACCCGACAAGGCCAAAGCTCAGCGTGGTNAGCGACACAATCCACAGATAGGGATTGCTCANATCACCCCACAGCAGCGTNGAGGCCATNACNGCCAGCAGAATNAGCAAGCCGCCCATGGTCGGCGTNCCGACCTTNGTNACNAGATGCGATTGCGGCCCGTNNTCGCGNATCGGCTGNCCCTTGCCTTGNCGCATACGCAGATTATTGATGACCCATGGCCCCAGAATGAAACTGATGATCAGCGCCGTCATAACGGCCCCGCCCGCGCGGAAGGTGATATAGGAAAACANATTGGCACCGGGGACAGACCCCTTCAACGACATCATCAACTCATACAGCATCGCGTTGCTCCTCNTNTTGACCGGNGCGCGCGATGTCGGCGTCGAGGAGAGCATCGACAATCCGGTTCATCTGGCTGGCATNCGAGCCNTTGACCATGACGACATCGCCGGCGTGAATTTCCGCCNGCAGAATATTTGTGAGCGCATCAGAAGACGCGGCGTGAATGCCCCTGCGGTCGGGCGGCAGATNGGCAAACATATGCGCCATTTCAGGCCCNCAACTGAAAACCAGATCGATATCGACCGNGCNCATAAGACNGGCAANGTCGACATGCAAGTCCTTTGAGGCCGCGCCCAGTTCGGCCATATCGCCCAGAACGGCAATGCGTCGGCCCTGCCCCAGACGCGGCNCCAGCCCCAGCGATTTAATGGCCGCCGACATCGAANNCGGATTGGCGTTATAGCTTTCATCAATCAGCACACAAGCACCGCCAGCAACGTNTAAAACATGGCGGCGGCCGCGCCCGCTCAGCGCCTCANTCTCGGCCAATGACAANGCGGCCAAGGCAAGGTCTGCNCCGGCGGCCTGCACNGCGCCCAAAACGGCCAGACNATTGCTGACATGGTGNGCGCCGGGNGTGCCAATCTTNAAGGTGACTTCCGCATCGCCAATGCGCNCGCTCACGCAACTGCATGTTTCNTGCAGATAAATTTTGCTGGCGACAATATGCGGTGGCTCGGANGCGCCCNCCTCATCCGTGCTGAAGCGGCGAATATCTNTAATGTTCTGGGCCTCGGCCAGTTCAACAAGCAGGTCGATATGNGGGNTNTCGGCGGGAATGATAATTGTGCCGCCCGCAACCGCATTCCCGGCCATATCATTTGCCATATCGTTAAAAANCTCACCCTTGGCGCGGGCAATATCAGNNTCGGAGTTAAAATGTTCGATATGCGCCNTGCCGATNTGCGTGATAATCGCGCATTGNGGNTTNACCATGCGGACCAGCGCATNAATNTCACCGGCATGGTTCATACCGACNTCGAAAACGCNATANGCGCAATCNTGCGGCATGCGCGCNAGGCTCAACGGCACNCCGATATGATTGTTGAAGGATTTTTCAGAAGCNAAAGTTTTNCCCGATTTCGATAGCGCCAGCCCAAGCGCTTCTTTGACACTTGTTTTGCCGACACTGCCAGTTACAGCNGTAATATAGGCCGTNCTGCGCGCGCGCGCGGCATNTGCGAGGGCTTCCAGCGCGGCTTGAACGTCGTCAACCTCNACCAGCGCCTTTNGCATGTNNGNGGCTTTTTTCGGGTCAATCCTGCCNCGACCAACNAGGGCGGCGCTTGCACCGGCGGCAAAGGCNGCGTCCACAAAGTCNTGACCGTCGCGGCCTTCGCCCANGAGNGCAACAAAAAGGTCGCCCGGTTCNAGACTGCGCGTGTCAATCGACACGCCGCTNACGGCAAATGGCGCGCTGCACTGNCCTTGNGTCGCCGCAGAAATTTGTTCATCTGTCCATAAAATAGGCCGCGTCATGGTCTGGCCTCCAAACCGATATGCTCGGCAATGACAGTGACATCATCAAAAGGCAAAATTGTGTCTTCGATAATCTGGCCCTGCTCGTGGCCCTTTCCGGCGACCAAAATAATGTCGCCCACCCGCGCCGTGTCGATGGCCGCGGCAATGGCTTCGCGCCGGTCGTCAAATTCCNAGGCNTCGGGGCAGGCNTCCATAATGGCGCGGCGAATATCGNCAGGGTTTTCAGAGCGCGGATTATCGTCTGTTACNAAAACCTGATCGGCACCCTGGGCGGCAATCNCCCCCATTTGCGGGCGCTTGCCCNTGTCNCGGTCACCGCCGCAGCCAAACACCAGCAACACCCGANCTTCCGCTGTTACATGGCTACGCACGGCCAACAGCGCAGCCGATAGCGCGTCGGGCGTGTGNGCGTAATCGACATAAATCGCCGCNCCCTGATAANTTCCCGCAAGCTGCATGCGACCAGNCACGCCCTGCAATGTGTTGCAGGCACCCNCCATTTGCTCAAAATCCAGCCCGCTATGCAGCCCCAGCCCGATAGCNACCTCCAGATTTTCGACCTGAAAATCGCCGATGAGCGGCACATGCACATCGACCCTGTTGCCGGCCTCTTCAATGACCAGCACCATGCCGTCGGGCGCNCGTGTNGCGACCGAAATGTTAAGTGCCGCATCCNCNCCGCCAACCGCATANACCTGACGCCCGCGCGCGCGGGTNNCAGCGGCCAGTTNNGGGGCCACATCNCCACGCATTTGCANNACGGCCGTGCCGCCNGGTTTTAATATTTCGGTAAACAGGCGCGCCTTGGCGTCNAAATAATGNGCCGTGTCGCCGTGATAATCCAAATGGTCGCGGGTGAGATTGGTAAAACCCGCAACATCGCATGACAGCCCGTCGACGCGGTNCTGGGCCANCGCATGGCTGGAAACTTCCATCGCCANATNGTCGATGCCGCGCNCATAAAGGTCGCGCAAAGCCGCGTGCAGCGTCACNGGATCNGGCGTGGTGTGGTTTATCGGGCGGGTGAAGGCTTGCGTCACNACGCCCAAAGTGCCNAGGCTCGCCGCCNNCANGCCGGCTTGTGNCCAAAACTGGCGCAAAAACGCCGCCGTTGATGTTTTGCCATTNGTGCCGGTAATGCCGACCGTGCATTCNGGCCGGAAGGCNAAAAAGCGNCCCGCCANNTCGGCNAGTGCCCGACGCGGGTTTTCATNNTAAAGCACNGGCACGGAAAGTGCCNCATCAGGTTGCGCGGTCAAANCCGCCGCCGCACCTTGCGCNACGGCCTGNGCNACAAATCTGTTGCCGTCCACATGCTCACCCGGCAAGGCGNCAAACAAATATCCCGGCGNAACNNTTCGGCTGTCGGCTGTCAGGCCGGTGATTTCCACATCGGCATCNGCCGCATCGCAGCGCATGGTCTGTGGGAGCAAAGCCTCAAGGCGCATGGGGCACCTCCGCTTTGAGANCCAGTGCGGGCTCGCCCGCACCCGCCGCCATTTTCTCGCGCGNGCGAAGCGGTGCCTGCATTGCAGGTCGCACGCCCAAAAGCGGCGCGGCACGGGCGATGATTTCAGCCGCCGTCGGTGCCGCNTTCCAGCCTGCAAGGGNGAGNTTATGCGTTTCGGGAATNCCCTGCGGTTCGTCGAGCATGACCAGCAGCGCATAGCGCGGATCCGAATAGGGAAACGCGCCCAGAAAGGATGTGATCAGCGCATCATCATCGTATCCACCGCGCGCCGGTTTATTGGCCGAACCGGTTTTGCCGATAACGTCATANCCCGGCACATTGGCTTTTTTGCCCGTGCCNATGGTGACAACTTCGCGCATCATGTCGCGCAAAANCATGCTGGTCGGCTCCGATATGACACGGGTTCCAACCGATACATCNGTGCGGGTNAGGCGCGGCGGNTACAAAACCCCGCCATTGACCATGGCCGCGCCNGCAACCAGCGCATGCAGCGGCGTCACGGAAAAGCCGTGACCGAAGGATGTGGTCGCCCGTTCGATATCCGTCCAGCGCACCGGCATCAGCGGCGCGCCGGTTTCGGGCAGCTCAAATTGCAGGCGCTGGGTGAAGCCCAGCTTCTCCATAAAGTCGTAATGGGCGACATCCGACACACGCAGCGCCAGTTGCACCGACCCGATATTCGACGAATGAATGACAATCTCGCGCGGGGTCAGCGGGCGTTTTTCGCCATGCACATCATTGATGGTCGNCGCNCCAATCTCCAGCGGGNCNCGCGTATCGAAGGTTTCATTGAGTTTGACCTCGCCGCTTTCCAGAGCCATCGCCNCGGTCATGACTTTGAAAATCGAGCCCAATTCATAAACNCCCATGGTCATGGCGTTGAAGTGGCGCGACANGGGCGTGGCCGANGGGCGGTTAATGTCAAAATCGGGCAGCGACACCAGTGCGAGAATTTCGCCATTGGTCGCGTCCATCAAAATGGCACCACCGCCCTTGGCCGAAAATTTGCCAATCGCCGCCGACAGGCTTTCACGAACCGCATGCTGAACGCGGATGTCGAGCGTTGTCTCAAATACCGGCGACATTTGNACCTGCTCGTCCAAACGCCGTTCCAGCCCCATCAGCCCTTGCATATCAGTGCTTGAAAAACCAACCACATGCGAGGCAACCGACCCGCTCGGATACACGCGCTGGGCTTCGCGCCGCAGTTTCAACCCCGGATTTCCAAGCTCAAGCACGGCGCGCTTTTGCAAGGGCGTNAGCCCNTTGCTCAANTCNACATANTGGCNGTCGNCCGCCAGCAGACGCCGCGCGCGTTGGGCGTTTATATTCGGCAAAATCNCGCTTAACTGCGCTACGACTTTTTCGCCATTTTGAATTTCCGANGCATTGGCCCCCAGCGTTGTCAGATAGATTTGCGAGGCCAGCACCACGCCATTGCGGTCGGTAATGGNGGGACGCTGGACTTCAGCTTTTTGATCGGCNATGCCGACACGCGCCAATTGCGGNTCTTCGGCCAAAGTGAGTTGGGCAAGGCGTCCACCCAGCACAGCAAACACCAGAACAAACATAATGCTGGCAAGGCGCAAGCGCGCGCGGGTCTGCTCAACCCCGTGCTGCGCCACGCCACCGGCAATCTGGCCGGCGTGAATATTCATCGCGCCCGCCCAGTCGCCACCGGCTGTCACCATAGGAAGTCTGGCGTGCTTCATTGCGCGCCCTCCTGTTGCAACAATTTGACCGGGATCGGGGTCGGCACTGGCGGGTCGGGAAGCATGACTTGATGGGCTTCGAGCGGCGACAGCGTGAGATGGCGCGACACCAGAATTTGCAAGCGGCGTGGGTCGTTCAGGCTGCTCCATTCGGCGGCAAGGGTTTGGCGCATATCTTCCGCCGCCGTGATTTTGCGCTCAAGCGCATGCAATTTGCGCGCTTCGACCTCGGCGCTGTAGCGGATGTGGTAGACGGCGGCGACCAGCGACACGATCACCAAAAAGCAGACAATATTGACAATCCGGATCATGGGCGACCTCCAACAGCAATGGCGTGCTCGCGTTGCGGTGCGCCCGCGGGAAGCAGGCTTTCATCTTCAGGAAAGGCAGGTGCGCCAGTGCGAACAGCCCCGCGCAACCGCGCCGAGCGCGCGCGGGAATTGCGCGCCAGTTCATCGGCACCGGCTTTTTGTGTGCGTTTGGGTAATTCCTGAAAACTGCTGGCCGGGCCCGCCTGCTCTGGCAGATGACGCGAGGGCCGACCGGCGCGCCCACTGCGATTGGCGAGAAATTTTTTGACCATGCGGTCTTCCAGCGAGTGAAATGTGACGACCACGAGGCGTCCGCCCGGACGCAATAGGCGCTCAGCCGCATGCAGCCCGCGCAGCAATTCGCCCAGCTCATCATTCAAATAAATTCGCAAGGCCTGAAACGTCCGCGTGGCGGGATGGGCGCCTTTACCGCGCGGCTGGCCCAGCACACTGCAAACAATCTCGGCCAGTTCGCCCGTGCGCGTAATGCGCGCGGTTTCACGACGCGCCACAAACGCCCGCACAATGGCGCGCGCGCGGCGTTCTTCGCCATAAACCGACAAAATGGATACCAGCAAGGCGGGGTCGGCCTCATTTACAAGGTCTTCGGCGCTGGTGCCGGTCGCGCCCATACGCATATCAAGCGGCCCGTCGCGCATGAAAGAAAACCCGCGCTCCGCTTGGTCGAGTTGCATGGACGAAACACCCAGATCGAGCATCACGCCATCCAATTCGCTAAACCCCGCGTCATGCGCGCGCGCTTCCATATCGCCAAAGCAGCCTTCAATCAGATTGAGCCGCGCACCAAAGGCATCGGCCAGCGCGCCAGCATCGGCCAGTGCCTGCGGGTCGCGGTCAAGGGCAAGCACCGAGCAGCCCGCAGCTTCCAGCACCGCGCGCGTGTATCCGCCCGCCCCGAAGGTTCCATCCAGATAAATTTCCCCCTCGGCGGGTGCGATGGCGGTGACAACTTCAGACAGAAGAACCGGAATATGAGGGGCAGAAGTCGGGGGCATGCGCGCTGGCTGCCTTTGGTTGCATCCCCCGCCGCTCACTGACCCGAACTCCCTGGCGGGCCGGCTTGCGCCGACAGGGAACGCAACATAGTGCGCTTTTCAAGCGCCATGCTTCGGGCATTGACCCGGAACGCGGCAAAACGGTCAGGATCCCAAATCTGAAATTTCCCGCCCAGCCCAACAAAACTTAAGGATTTGTCGATATTTGCATGGGCCAGCAAGGTTTCGGGAAGCGACACACGACCGTCAGCATCAAATGTCAGATGATGGCTATCGGCAAACAATGAGGTTGCGAGCGCGTCGCGTTCCTCGGCGAACAAGTCCAACCTGTCCACCATGGCACCGATATCGTTCATCAGAGACTGGCCGCCGCCCTCGATCGCATTTTCGGTAAAGGAGGGATAAACGAAAATACCGTGAGGGCTTGCGACATCCCCATTCTGGGCGGCGATGGCGGAACGGAAGACAGACGGCACGGACACGCGGCCCTTGGCGTCTATTTTACTAGTTATCGTTGACATGAACGCTGTCACGCCACCCTCCATTCCGTCGTGCACGCGCCCGTCGGCGCCTAATCCCCCAGATGGGATTACTTGGGATAGCATGGGCATATATGGGTGTCAACGGGATTATGTAAGCACTAAATGGGCTAAAACGGGCGTATCCAGCCGCTTTCAACCGCGCCTAAAGGCGAGATTTACCTCGAAAAATCGGATTTCTCATAAGAAAACACGGGAAAAACAGGGAAAAAGCAGGCGAAAACAGCAGAAAAAAGGGTCAGACAGTCTGTAAGCCGGGTTCTGTACGCATCCAAAGGATGCGTGGTGATCATTCATCTGGGATGCCCGTTACCGGACACCTCAAGCAACCTACCCAGGCGGCGACCCGGAAACCGGTCATGTGCTGCCTCTATTTGGTCTTGCTCCCGGCGGGGTTTACCCTGCCACTGCCGTTACCGGCAGCGCGGTGCGCTCTTACCGCACCCTTTCACCCTTACCCTTACGGGCGGTTTACTTTCTGTGGCACTTTCCCTGGAGTCGCCTCCGCCGGACGTTATCCGGCGCCGTGCTTCCGTGGAGCCCGGACTTTCCTCCCCCGCATGCGCGGGCGCGATCACCCGACTATCTGACCCCGTTGCTGATTACGGCGAAACCGACCCTCGGTCAAGCGCGGCTTGGGCCCGACACACGGCATAAACCAGCGTCTGCGTCTCGCCATCGGCCTGCCCGTCCACGCAAGACGGCCTGAAATGACGCTGAAAAGCACTGATAACCGCCATCATCTGCGCTCCGAAAACCCCGTCATGGGCAATATCATAGCCATAGGCGCGCAAAGCCTGTTGCAGCGCCGCCACCGCGGGGGTCGCATCACCCGATTTCAAGGTCGCCACCTCTTCCGGCTCCGCCGCTTCCGGCCACAAACCGACACCCGCTTCTGCCAGTGCTGCCCAGTCCAGCGCCTCGCCCGGGTCTATTTTGCGTCCAGGTGCCACATCGCTATGACCCAGCACCTTGTCAGACGCAATATTGTGGCGCGCGATAATGGCCTTTGATAAATCCACCAGTGCCGCCATTTGCGCCGGCGGATAGGCGGCCATGTGGCCGTTCGCATCATGGCCTAAATGGTCCAGTTCAATGCCAACGGACGCGCTGTTAATGTCGCGTAGGCCCTGCCACGCCGACACACCAGCATGCCAAGCGCGCGCGGCTTCATCAACCAGCGCGAAAACTTCGCCGTCGCGGGCAATCAGATAATGCGCCGACACTTCGCTGGCCGGATCACACAACCGCGCCAAGGCCGCTTCGGTATCGGCCATATTGGTATAGTGCAGGATTAGCATGGAAACATCAGTGCCGGCGGCGCGCGCGTTAAAATTCGGAGATGGCCGCGCTGTGAGGGGGCCTGTTTTAGATGGCGCTGTTTTAGATGGCGCTGTTTTAGATGGCCCTGTTTTAAACGCTCGTGTCAAAGCGTGGCTCCGGCAGGGGCGAATTCGCGCTTACGCAAAGCGATAATTAAAACACCCATCAAAGTTAGCGCGCCCCCCACCCAAAAGCGCGCGCCCAACACATCGCCCCAGACCAACACACCGAATGTGATGCCAAAAATCGGTGCCATCAGCGTCAAGGGCGAGGTGATTGTCACATCATAGCGTTGCAGCAGGTAAAACATACCGGCATGGCCGACCAGACTGGCACCCAAAGCGGTGTAAACAACCCCGCCCCAAGCCTGCCAGCTCGATTGGGTCAACACGGCCACATGGTTGGCTTCAAAAATCAGCGACACCGCGATGAGCGGCGGCCAGCTAAACATCGCAATCCACGCTTGCATCTGATAGACGCCCGTATCGGAAATGCGCTTCATCACAATCGTGCCCAGCGAGCCGATAAATGCCGCGCCGACCACCAGCACCAGCCCGATGCGCTCATTGATAATGGCCGGGTCAAAACTGATAATCATGACGCCGCCAAAAGCCATGGCAATGCCGGTCCAGCGGCGCCAGCCGACCTGCTCGCTCAAAAACACAATCGACATAATGGTGGCAAACGGCACACTAAGCTGGGTAGCCACGGCCACGGCGGAAACATTTTCGGCCAGCGACATACCGCCATAAAACAGCGCAAAATGCACCGACCCCATCGCCATTGAGATGAAAAACACCTCCCGCATATGGCCTTCGACAATACGCAGGAAAGGAAACAAAATAGCTGTCAGCAGCATATAGCGCAGCGCGGTAAACAGCAGCGGCGGAATTTCGGAGACACCAGCTTTGCCAGCGACAAATGTAAACCCCCAAACTAGGCAGATAATAATCATTAGGAGCAGATGTCGTGGAGCCATGTTTTCCGTGTAGCATGAGTGCCGCAACAAGGCTATAGCAATGCGAGACAAGGCTTATTAAGGGCATGTGATATGGCGGTTCTACTATTCGATCTCGACGGCACGCTGGCAGATACAAATCCGGATCTGCACGCGGCGATGAACCATATTCTGGGGCAGCACGGGCTGGCACCGCTGCCGCAAGATAAAGTGCGCCATTTGATTGGCGGCGGCGCGGCGATGATTTTGCAACGCGGCTTTAGCGAACATGGGGTAACGCTTTCGGATGCGGATATGGCGGCTGCGACAGAAGAATTTGTGCTGTGGTACGACCAGAACATCGACCATGGCACACGCATTTTCGACAATCTCATGCCGATACTCGACCGCGCACGCGCGCAAAATATCAAAATGGGCGTCGTCACCAATAAGCGCGAAGGGCTGGCGGCAAAACTTCTGTTCCGGCTCAATCTGCAAGGCTATTTCGATGTGCTTGTCGGCGGCGACACGCTTGCCACCCGCAAGCCCGAACCGGAAATGGTGCACACAGCCATGACGCGGCTGGGCGGCACCCCGCACAACACTGTTCTGCTCGGCGACAGCGAAGCCGATACCGGCGCGGCGCGCGCGGCGGGGGTGAAATGCGTTTGTGTGAGTTTCGGTTATCGGCGCATACCGCTTGAGGAACTGGGCGCCGACGCCATTATCGACGATTATGCCGACCTACCCGACACTCTCGACCACTTAATGCCCGGCGTCTTCGCAGGCCTCAATTCGGATTAAAAATTAACTCGCAAGGAAGCCCCGCCCGACACGATTTCCGTGTCGCCGCCAAACTCGCCGCGCAAACCCACCTCAAGCGCAAAATATCTATTTCCAGCCGCCCGACTTGCGCCAATTAAGGCGCGGTCTTCCGGCTCGTGCTGCGCGGTTAGGGTAAAACAATCCGTGTCCGGCAAGTGATACCGGCAAGGCAAGCGCCANGCAAAGCAGGCGGGAGGTGAACGACACGATTATTCTCCATTTTTATTATTTTTATTTTGGGTCGTATTATTTCGTCAGTGTCCGTCTGTAAGTGTCAGTCTGTAAGTATCATGAGCCTTTGCTCTGGCAGGGAATTTACGCTAGCGGGATTTTACTCAAACCGGGTTTTTGAAGTGTTAGGCAGCGTCGGCCGGGTTCAGCGTATCGCGTAATTCACGCTTCAAAAACTTACCACTCGCATTACGCGGCAATAATTCTGTACGCAACCAGATGTAGCGGGGAATTTTGAACTTTGCCAATAAATTCGCGCAATGCGCGCGTATTTCATCTGCCGTCACAGACGCACCTTCGGCAATGACAATGGCAACGCCANCCTCCTCGCCCAGCCGGTCATCGGCAACGCCGAACACGGTGCATTCGGCAACCGCATCATGTTTAAAAATAGCGCTTTCAACTTCGGCGCAGTAAATATTTTCACCCCCGCGCAGAACCATATCCTTGGCGCGGTCGACGATATAAATGAAGCCTTCTTCATCAATGCGCGCAATGTCACCGGTTCGCAGCCAACCATCTTGAATGGATTCTTGCGTTGCTTCGGCACGGTTCAAATAGCCTTTAATGACATTGCCGCCTTTGACGCATAATTCGCCGAGCTCGCCATACGGCAGGTCATTGCCATCTGCATCAATGCATTTGGCGTCCAGCGTGGGCACGGGCGGGCCAACACTTTCAGGTCGGTCGATGAAGTAATCATTGGAAACGGCCGAGATAATGCCACAAGTCTCGGTCATGCCATATCCGGTGGCGGGCTTGCCGTTTTTGAGTGCCTTGTCGATTTTGCCGACGAGATCAGGCTGCAATTGCGCGCCGCCCCCGCCCAAAGCGGTGAGCGAAGATGTGTCATATTTATCGAAGTCAGGATGCGCGATAATTTCGCGCGACATGACGGGCACGCCGCTAATGCCGGTAATTTTTTCCCGCTCGATCAGCTTCAGCGCTTCGCCAGCATCCCATTTATACATGTGAATGATTTTACCGCCGGTCAGTGTCGCTGGTTGTACAACGCAATTATTCGCCGTTACATGAAACAGCGGCGTGGTGACNANNGTCACNGTNACCGGNGCATTNGCNGGNTCAATCGGCNNNGTGCCATNNNCNCGCGCCAANGCNGTNGACGCNCANAAATTCATGAANACGACNTTCATAATGTTGAGCACNCANCCGCGNTGGGTCAGCTGCGCNCCTTTGGGNCGNCCGGTGGTGCCGGAGGTGTAAAAAATNCACGCATCATCATCNGGGTCNACNGCCACATCNGGCATNTCCCCNCCATGNGCACGNAANTCGGCNTAATCCACCACNCCTTCAACCGGTNNGGGCAGNCGCACNCCNACAATNTTCATATCNGNGAANTGGTCGCGCACGGGCATAAATGTGTTCAGNCGNTCTTGNTCNCAGATCAANANCTTNGGCGTCGANTCNNCNAGNCCNTAGGCCANNTCATCNGTNACCCACCAGGCGTTCATGCCNACNACNCCAANGCCNATNGANGTNAGCGCCCANTANCACANCATCCANTCGGGANAATTNCGCATNGAAATGGCAACGCGGTCNCCGCGNNTNACGCCTTGCGCCATNACCCAATTGGCGATGCTTGCACTCTCAGCCATGGCTTGCGCGTATGTCCAACGCTCGTCTTCGTAAAGCAGATAATCGCGCTCGGCGAACCCGGCTGTCATCAGCCAGACATCGCGCAATGAGGCCGGTGCCATCGCGAAGGTTTTGAGCATTTGCCCGCGCACTTCCACTTCATTGACCTGAAACAGGCCACCCTCGCCGGTGAGTTCCTGACGTACATCCTTGAGCTGCTGATACAATTTGTTCTCCCTTGTCTGAGCCGCCGACCTCCCAATCGACGCGGCGATATTAGCCCGTCCCCGCCCGGCGGCAAGTGCTAATTTGACACGGGCTGGCAAGCCAAGTCGATTTTGGTTATGGTTTGTGCATGACAGATTTTATCCTCAATGTTCTCGACCAGTCGCCAGTCACAAGCGCGACAAATCCGGCGCGGGCGGTTGCCGAAACCGTGGCGCTGGCCAAACACGCCGACGCGCTCGGCTATCGACGGTTCTGGCTGGCCGAGCATCACAACACATCGGCTTTTGCCGGCGCCGCGCCGGAAATTCTGATCGGGCATATCGCTGCCAGGACACAATACTTACGGGTTGGGTCGGGCGGCATTATGTTGCCGCATTACAGCCCGATGAAAGTCGCGGAAGTTTTCCGCATGCTGGACACGCTGGCACCCGAACGCATTGACCTTGGCCTTGGCCGCGCACCCGGCGGTGATGCGCGCACGGCAGCGGCTCTGCAAGCCGGCCCGAAAGCGTGGCCGCCGGAAGTGTTTCCCCAGCAGGTGGAAATGCTGTTGCAGTTTTTGGAAGACGCGGCGGGGCTGTCGGGTGAAGCTGGCGGGTTTCCCGACGCGCACCCCTATCAGGGCATTCACGCGCAACCGCTTGGCGAGAATATTGTGCCGGTGTTCATGCTGGGCTCGGGCGGTGATGGCGCCTACCATGCGGCGCAATTTGGTCTGCCTTATATTTACGCGCATTTCATCAATCCCGATAATCTGGAGACGGCTTTACACGCTTATCGCACGCATTTCCGGCCCTCGCGTTTTCTGGACGCGCCCCGCGTGATGATGGCGGTTTCGGCATTGGCCGCTGACAGCGATGACGAGGCGCAGCATTTTGCAAAACCGCGCAATATCTGGGCAGCCCAAATGATGCAGAACCGCGCTGGTCGCTTGCCCACCATAGCCGAAGCCGAGGCTTACCAGCCAACGGACGACGAAGCCGCGCTGATTGACATGATCGCCGGACGCAGCCTCACCGGAACCCCTGCCCAAGTGCTGGAGCGGCTCGACGAGCTGCGAGAAGCCCATGCGATTGACGAATTTTTCCTGCTGACCCTGACCCCCGACATAACCGCGCGCAAAAACTCCTACACGCTGATGAGCACTGCCGCGGGCCTTACGCGCCGCGCCGAAGCCGCCGAATAGCACTCCTTTCTATATAATAGCCCCCTCTATTTGACGCCATATATGGTGTTTGTGCTAAACTGGTCTTTATCGACCTAATTTGAACAAAAACAATAAGGGCTTAAAATGTCCGACAAGATTCCCCCGCTCATCCCAGAGATTTGCGAGGCGGCTGATGTTAAAATAGGCGGTACCCGTCCTTGGGACTTTCGTATCCATAATCCCAATGTTTTCGCGCGCGTGCTTTACGATGGCAGCTTGGGGCTGGGCGAGGCTTATATGGATGGCTGGTGGGACTGCGATGCGATTGACGATTTGTTGTCGTGTTTTCTGGCCGTCAAAGCCGGTTTTTCAATCGCCAATCATCTCAATCCGGCCAATCTGCTTTATATTTTGCAGTCCAAATTTACCAATATGCAGTCGGTTCGGCGCGCCTTTCAGGTTGGCGAGCGCCATTAAGATATCGGCAATGATGTGTTTGCGGCCATGCTCGACCCGCGCTGATCTATTCGTGCGGATATTGGGAATATGCCAATTCGCTCGCGCAAGCCCAAGAAGACAAATTGCATCTGATTTGCACGAAACTGGAACTCGCGCGCGGCGAGCGCCTGCTTGATATTGGCTGCGGCTGGGGCGGGCTGGCCGCCTTCGCCGCCGAGCATTACGGCGTGGCGGTAACGGGTGTTACCATTTCGCGCGAGCAAAAAACATTGGCCGAAACCCGCTGTGCGGGTCTGCCGGTCGATATTCAACTCACCGATTATCGCTCATTGACCGGCAGCTATGACAAAGTTGTCTCGGTCGGCATGTTCGAGCATGTCGGCCACAAAAACTACGCGACTTTTTTCAAAACCGTGCAGCGGCTGGTTGAACCGCACGGGCTGTTTTTGCTGCACACAATCGGCAAAACCCCGCCCGTGAGCGAAACCGATCGCTGGATCAATAAATATATTTTTCCCAACGGCCATATTCCCAAGGCTGGCGAGATTGTGAACCATTTGGGCGATCTCATGGTGATTGAAGACTGGCATAATTTCGGCCATGACTATGACATCACCTTGCAGGGCTGGCGCAAAAACGTCAATCGCGCATGGCCGCTTCTTGCCGAGAAACACGGCCCGCGTTTTGGCCGGATGATGCAATATTATCTGGCCGCGCCCATGGCGAATTTCCGCGCTGGCAGGAGCAAACTCTGGCAACTCGTATTGACACCAGTCACCCGCGGGCGCGCTTACCGATCTGTTCGCCTTCAACCATCTTGACCAAGCAGCCTCCTTCATGCACAACATCTGCATAACTGAATAAATGAGGAGTTTAGGGATGACTTTGGACTACACCGGAAAAGTTGTGATTGTAACCGGCGCAGGCGGGGGCTTGGGCCGTTGTCATGCGCTTGAGTTTGCGCGCCGCGGCGCGAAAGTCGTCGTGAATGATCTGGGTGGTTCTGTCGACGGTTCCGGCGGTTCATCAGAAGCGGCAGACAAAGTGGTCGAGGAAATCAAGGCCGCCGGCGGCGAAGCCATGTCCAACGGCTCTTCGGTCACCGACGATGCCGGCGTTGCCAATATGGTTTCGCAAACCATGGACGCTTATGGCCGCATTGACGTTCTGGTCAATAATGCCGGCGTTCTGCGCGACAAAAGCTTTGCAAAAATGGAAATTGCGGATTTTGATTTCGTCGTTGATGTGCATTTGTTCGGCACAATGAAGCCGACCAAAGCCGTGTGGCCGATTATGAAGGAACAAGGATACGGGCGTATTCTGGTAACGTCTTCATCGTCGGGCCTGTATGGAAACTTCGGCCAGTCAAATTATGGCGCGGCCAAGCTTGGCGTTGTCGGTTTCATCAACACGCTGAAACTCGAAGGCCAGAAAGACAATATCCATGTTAACGCGCTGGCCCCTGTTGCTTGGACGCGCATGACGTCAAACCTCATGCCGCCGGAAATGGAAGATGCGCTGGCCCCCGAACAGGTGACGCCTGCGGTCGTGTTCATGTGTTCCGAACAAGCCCCAACCGGCAAAATCATCTGCGCTGGTGCTGGTGCCTATGCGGCAGCGCAAATCGTTGAAACGCGCGGGCTGTATCTGGGTACCGCGCCGACAGCTGAAGATGTTGCCGATAATTGGGAACAAATCTCGAAACTCGACGATCAGGCCGAAGCCCTGTTTCAGGGTGGCGAACAAACACGCCGTTTCTTCGAATTGATCCAAGCCGCCAATAACGAATAGGCCCGCGAGGGGCAGGGATAACTCCCTGCCCTTTTTGAGTTTCCCAATGAGATCTGTTTACGTATCCACAATTTTAATGTTCGGCCTGTGGCTGGCGCTTTCGGGGCATTACACCGCGCTGCTGCTGGCGCTTGGAGCGCTCAGCGCCTTGGGCGTCTCGCTGCTGGGTAAGCGCATGGGTGTGCTGGATGAAGAAGGCCTGCCCATGGGCATTCTCATCCGCCTGCCGCGCGTGACACTGTGGATCATCTGGGAAATTCTGAAATCCAATCTGGGCGTCATCCGCGTCATCATCTGGCCGTCCACAGCGGCAGCGCAACTGGTCACGGTATCGGCTAGCCAGCGCACCGCGGCCGGGCTCGTCACGCATGCCAATTTCATCACGCTGACGCCGGGCACGGTTTCGGTGCAGGTCGACGAAGNGCGAAACGAGATTATCGTGCATGGGCTGACGCANGAGTTTTGCGACNCCACCACNGACGGCTCCATGGACGCCAAAGTATCATTGCTTGAAAAACGCACGGAGCCNGANGCNTGAGTTTGTGGTTTTCAATCACTCTGGTTGCTATCGGCGTNTCGTTGCTNCTGGCACTGGCGCGCGCCGCGCTGGGGCCAACNGCCTTTGACCGTGTGCTTGCGGTCAATTCCATCGGCACGCTGGCGGTGCTGGCGATTTGCGTTTACGGGTTTTTTGACGGACGCCCCGAATTTCTGGATATCGCGCTTTTATATGCGCTCATTAATTTCATCGGCACGATCAGCGTGTTGAAATATTTCCGCGCCGGAACNNTGGGCGACCATGTGCCGCCGGAGAAACGGCAGGACGCGCCATGATGGTCGAAAACGCCACATTNGTCGAAAATATTGTGATGGTGATTGCCATTGTCTCTTTANGTATCGGNGCGCTGGGACTGCTCTTCGGCNCGCTCGGCCTGTTGCGGCTNGGCGATGTGTATCAGCGNATGCACGGGGCTGGCATTATTGATACNGGCGGCGCGGGCCTNATATTGTTTGGGCTGTTGCTGGCTTCGCCCCANTGGACGGTGAGTGTGCGCCTTNTTCTCATCGGCCTNCTGCTNGGGCTAACCAGCCCGACCGCCACNCATGCCATTGCGCGCGCGGCTCATTTTGCCGGTGTCAAACCGCTGCTCAAAACATCCGCNAAAGACCAACCCGAANCGGGGGCNGATAGATAATGGGCATGTTTGCGGTAAATGCGTTTCTTATNCTCCTGCTCGTNATCATTGCGGTGNTTGCNCTGCGCGTGCATCGATTGTTTGCGCTGGTCATGCTNTCGGGCGCTTTTTCGCTNACGGCGGCGGCACAATTTGTNGTGCTGGATGCGGTTGATGTGGCNTTCACNGAAGCNGCGGTGGGCGCNGGCATTTCGACGGTGCTGGCGCTGGCAACCCTGTCGCTGGTGCCGCGCGAGGAAAAACCNCACNCCATCGCGCCGCTTCCNGCCATAATCGCTGTCGCCACTGGCGTTCTGCTGATGGTATCGATCGGCGACCTGCCGCAATTTGGCGCTGCCNACGCGCCGGTTCATGTGCATGTGGCACCTGATTATATTTCCGGCAGCGAGGAAAAAATTGGTGTGCCCAATGTTGTAACGTCTGTTCTCGCTAGCTATCGCGGCTATGACACGNTGGGCGAAACCGTGGTTATTTTCACCGCCGCCATCGCTGTTTTGCTGATACTCGCTGGCTGGACGCGCGCACCATATCGGCGTGAGGACGAAAGCCAGGAAGCGCACATCACNAAAACCACACAAGACATAGAGGACGAGCAAAACGATGCAGGATGATCCCGTCATACGCGTCGTCGCCAAAGTGCTGATCCCGGCGATCATGCTGTTTGCGCTCTATGTGCAGTTTCATGGCGATTACGGGCCCGGCGGCGGCTTTCAGGCCGGCGTTATTTTCGCCGCCGCTTTGGTGCTGAACGCCGTTGTGTTCGGCCTGCACCGTGCGCGCCAAGTTTGGCCCATGCGTTATAATCTGATGGGCGTGTCGGCAGGCGTGTTGCTTTACGGCGGCACAGGCGTGTGGTCGATGCTGGCAGGTGCCAATTATCTGGATTATTTCGCGCTCAAAGCCGACCCCAAAGCAGCCCAGCATCTGGGCATTTTGCTGGTGGAGTTTGGCGTCGGCCTGACCGTGGCCTCGGTGATGGTGGCGTTGTTTTTTGCTTTTGCCGGACGCCTCACCCATATCCGGCTGGTGGCGAAAACCGCCGCACATGAAGCTGCCGATGAAGCCGCTGATGGTGATGATGGCGATNCGCCCCGCGCAGGAGACGCCGCATGAGCGAGATCGCCGCACAGTGGAATTATTATGTCGTCATTATTCTGATGATGCTGGGTTTTTACGCCGTGATTGCGCGCGGCAATATGGTCAAGAAAATGGTCGGGCTGAATATTTTCCAGACCTCCGTTTTCATGCTGTATATTTCGGTCGGNAAAATTGACGGGGGCACGGCCCCCATTCTTACCGGCGACCCGNCGAGCGTTTATTCCAATCCTCTGCCGCATGTTCTCATCCTCACCGCGATTGTGGTGGGCGTTGCTACAACGGCTGTCGGCTATGCGCTGATCATCCGGATTTACGAAGCCTATGGCACGATTGAAGACGACGAGGTTGCCGTGCTGATAGATGGCGACCAAGACGCGCGCGAACNNGCCGATGCGGAGCCGGCTTCATGATGCAGCATCTTCCTATTTTGCAGGTCATTTTGCCCTTGCTGGCCGCACCGCTCGCGGCATTGGCCTCGCGCCGCCATCTGGCATGGCATATGACGCTCATTGCCACCGCCGGTGCCTTTGCCATTTCGCTGGTGCTGCTAGCAACAATTTTACAAACCGGCACGCCGATAATNTATGACCTTGGCGGCTGGCCGGCCCCCATTGGCATTGTCTATGTTATTGACGGTGCCAGCGCCTTTGTGCTGCCCGTCGTGAGCGGCATTGGCTTTGTCGCNACATTGGCTGCNCGCCACCTTGTCATTGCGGAAATTGACGCGCGCGACCATCCGCTNTTTTTTGCGGCATGGCTTTTGACGCTGGCCGGCATGTTGGGGCAGGTGACNACGGGTGATGCGTTNAACATTTTCGTNTTTCTGGAAATCTCGTCCCTGTCCGGCTATGCGCTGGTTGCCATGGGCGCGGGCCGCGACCGACGCGCATTGCCGGCGGCGTTCAACTACCTCATTCTGGGCACGGTCGGGGCGACGTTTTACGTCATCGGCCTTGGGCTTTTATACATGCTGACCGGCACCCTAAATTTGGCCGATTTGAGTGTGCGGCTGGCCGAGATTGAAAACCTGCGACCGGCCTATATCGCGCTGGCCTTTATCGCGCTCGGCCTGTTTCTCAAAATGGCNCTGTTTCCNCTGCATTTATGGCTGGCACCGGCCTATTCGCATGCGCCCTCCGCCGTCACGGCGTTGATGGCGGCCACCGCNACCAANGTTTCCGTCTATGTTCTGGTCCGNATTTTGTTTGGCGTNTTCGGGTTCGAGTTCCCTTATATGNCAGAGGCCGTAGGCGGGCTGT
The DNA here is from genome assembly GCA_002689195.1 of Rhodobiaceae bacterium. Lineage (GTDB taxonomy): Bacteria > Pseudomonadota > Alphaproteobacteria > RS24 > RS24 > UBA7378. The sequence goes on from NZFC01000025.1 coordinate 50,523, forward strand.
TGCTGACCNTGGGGCTACTGGGNGCGTTTGTTGGCACCTTCGCCGCCATTGTGGAAACCGATTTGAAGCGCNTATTTGCCCAATCATCCATCGCCCAGCTTGGCTATATGGCTATCGGNCTCGGCATTATGACCAGCGCNGGCATAGCCGCCAGCTTTATCCATCTGTTCAACCACGCGCTGATGAAAGGCGCACTGTTTCTCGCGCTTGGGGTGATTGCCGNNCAGACTGCCCATCTCAGCCTGCACACGATTAAAGGCGCAGGGCGGCAAATNCCGATGACCATGACNGCGATACTTATTGGTGGGCTGGCGCTCATTGGCGTNCCGCTGACGGCGGGTTTTATTTCCAAGCTNTATCTGATCCGCGCGCTNATCGATAGCGGCTTATGGGCCGTGGCCGCNCTGACCTTTGTTAGCTCGGCCCTNGCGCTGGTTTATGTCTGGAAAATCGTCGAACACGCTTGGCTGACCGAACGGCCGGCAAACGCACCCGTGCTTACCGAAACACCCGGCCAATGGGCNCCGGCCTGGATATTGGTGCTGGCGACAATCGGCTTTGGTGTTTATGCGGGCCCTCTGGTCGAGGCTGCTTNCGGTGCCGCGCANGTTTTTGGGCCTGACATTATGCAGGGAACGCAAATTATTGAAGGGCCNCAAATNATCGAAGAATTGCAGGGGCNGGAGTGATGGAAAACGTCGAAACACTCATNTANCTGCTTCTGGGTCTGCCGCTTCTGGCGGCGGCCAACACGCTTTTATTTGCCCGCTTTGAAAACTTGCGCGACGGGCAGGCNGTGTTGCTGGGGCTGGTAACGGCTGGGTGCGCTTATGCGCTTTACACATCGCCACCTTCGGCGCTCGAAACGGTCACGCTTGTCACCCTTGCCCCGCAACTGACACTGGCCTTCACGCCGGAACCGCTGGGCATGTTGTTTGCGCTGGTNGCAGGCTCGCTGTGGCCGCTGGCCTCGCTNTATACGATTGGCTATATGCGTGGCGCGGGCGAGAAAAACCACACGCGCTTCATGTTCTTTTACGCCATTGCCATTCACGCGGCGATGGCGATTGCGCTGTCGGGCAATCTGCTGACGCTCTTTGTGTTTTACGAAGTGCTGACNTTTTCCACCTACCCGCTTGTCACCCATAAGGGTACGCCGGAAGCCAAACAAGCTGGCCGCATTTATCTGGGCATTTTGGTGACCAGTTCGGTCGTGTTTTTGCTGTTTGGTGTTATCAGCGTCTGGATGCTCGCGGGCACGCTTGATTTTGCATCGGGCGGCATTTTGGCGGGCCGNTTAGACCCNGTCTATGTGCCGCTGCTGCTGGGGCTGTTCGCCTTNGGCATCGGCAAGGCAGCGCTCATGCCCTTACATCGCTGGTTNCCTGCGGCAATGGTCGCGCCNACGCCCGTGAGCGCGCTTTTGCANGCCGTCGCCGTGGTGAAAGCCGGTGTCTTCAGCATGTTGAAAATNAGCATNTATGTTTTCGGCATCGATTTTCTCGCCACCACCAGCGCCAGCGACTGGCTGGNCTGGGTGGCGGCGTTTTCCATTCTCGCGGCCTCTATTGTGGCNCTCAGCAAAACCAATTTGAAAGCGCGTCTGGCTTATTCAACCATCAGCCAGCTTGGTTATATTGTTCTGGGGGCGGCGCTTGCCTCGCCGCTGGCAGCCTCCGGCGCGGCCTTGCATATNGCAACNCACGCCACTGGCAAAATAACGCTGTTTTTCTGCGCCGGTGCGATNTATGTCGCCCATCACCTGTCAGATATTCGCGATATGGACGGGCTGGGCCGACGCATGCCGATTACCTTCTCGGCTTTTGCGCTGGGTGCGNTGTCGATTATCGGGGTGCCCCCGCTGGCCGGTGCATGGTCGAAACTNATGCTCATGGGCGGGGCNATGCAATCAGAGTTCATCATCGTCATTTTCGTGCTGGCCGTATCGTCGCTCTTGAACCTTGTCTATTTGGGTGAAATCGTGTTGCGCGGGTTTTTCAAAACCGGCCCGCATAGCGACGGTGCNGTGGCCGAAGCACCNTGGGCGTGCGTGGTGCCGCTGGTTATCACCGCCCTNATGTCGTTGGCGCTGTTTTTCGCCGTCGACAGTTTTGTACTTGATTTTGGAGGCATGTGATGTCGGATCCAGAAGAAACCGGCTCTAAAATGACACCGCTTGCGCGCGCCGCGGTCAGTGTTCTGGTTGCCGCTTGCGTAGTTCTCACCGCGCTCGAATTTGTTATCCACCGGCACGCCTATTTCGAAACCGAGGGGCGGCCGCTGTTTTTCGCAATTTATGGGTTTGCCGCATTTTTAATTGTCGTCGGCGGCGGGGTGCTGCTCCGCAAGCTGGTGATGCGCGCGCCTGATTATTACGACACGCAGGAGGATGGCGATGCCTGATCTATTGCTGCCCGGCCTGATGATGATCCTCGGCGCGGCGCTGGTGCCCGTACTGCCGCACATGTTGCGGCAGGTGTGGATGCTTGTGCTGATTGCGGCATCGGCCTATCAGTGCTGGCACATAGACCCCGGCGTGCATCTGACCGCCAGTGTGATCGGCTTTGACCTTATTCTTGTGCGCGCCGAGGCAATCACGCGCCCCTTCGCGCTGGTTTTCCACATCGCCGCCGCGCTCAATGTCATATACGCCATGCACGAGGACAGCCGCATGACAGCGGCTACCGGGCTGGCTTATGCGGGCGCGGCCATTGCCGCCCTGTTTGCCGGTGATTTCATAACGCTGTTCATTTATTGGGAGCTGACGGCGTTCACCTCCGTCTTCCTCATTCTCGCCGGTCGCAACCCGCGCAGTTTTGCCGCCGCCATGCGCTATCTGCTGACGCAAGTAACCTCCGGCGTGATTTTGCTGGCCGGTGCGGTTGTGCTGGTCGGGTCGGGCAGCGGCATTGCCATCCCCGCCCTATCGGTTGAAACGCTGGGCGGCGCGCTTGTGCTGTTGGCGTTTGCCATCAAAGCCGCGTTCCCCTTCGTCAATGGCTGGTTGCAGGACGCTTACCCCGAAGCCAGCGTGACCGGCACTGTCATTTTGAGCGCGTTTACCACGAAGCTTGCCATCTACATGCTGGCGCTGTGTTTTGCTGGCACCCATATGCTCATTTGGTTCGGCGTGGTGATGACGCTGTTTCCGGTATTTTTCGCCGTCATTGAAAATGATTTGCGCCGCGTGCTGGCGTTTTCGCTCAACAACCAGTTGGGCTTCATGGTTGTCGGCATTGGTATCGGCACTGAATTGGCGCTTAACGGCACGGTGGCGCACGCCTTTGCCCACATCATTTACAAATCGCTCTTATTCATGAGCATGGGCGCGGTTCTCTATCGCACCGGCACGGCCAAGGCCAGCGAATTGGGCGGCTTGTGGAAGCGCATGCCGCTGACCACTTTGTTCTGCATTATCGGCGCTGTGTCGATCTCGTCATTCCCGCTATTTAGCGGCTTTGTCACCAAATCGCTGACCATTGGCAGCGCGGCCTATGAAGGTTATTTCTGGGTATGGGTGGCGCTGATTTTCGCCTCTGCTGGCGTGCTGGAACATTCGGGCATCAAAATCCCCTATTTCGCGTTCTTCGGACACGACCGCGGCTTCAAGGTTCGCGAAGCGCCGTTCAGCATGTTGGTCGCCATGGGCATCGCCGCAGGGCTTTGCGTTGCCATCGGCGTCGCGCCGGAGATGCTCTATGCGCTTTTACCTTATGAAGTGACCTACAAGGTTTGGGATGCGGGCCATGTACTCGGCGAATTGCAGCTTTTATTGTTTGCCGTGCTGGCCTTCGCCTTTTTGATGTTGCGCGGGCTTTACCCGCCGGAAATTGACAGCACGGTTTTGAACACGGACTGGCTGTTCCGCAAGGCTGCGCCGGCCCTCTGGCGGATGCTTGCAAACCCCGTAATGCGCCTGTGGCACGCAGGGCTCGCCATCGCCGCCCGCCAGATTGTGGCTGTTGTGGAACGGGGCACGCATATCAGCCGCAATAATTATCTGATTTCGGGCACGGCGACCATCGGTGCCGCCGCCGGTTTGTTTCTGGCCGTATTCGCGCTGCTGCTCGCGCTCCGCTACATGATGTAAAAAGGGCACCGTCGCCGGTGCCCTTTAAAAACCCTCACAAGCAAAGTCGGGTGAGACTAGAGCCCCAGCACCGCCTTGGCGATGATATTACGCTGGATCTCGTTTGATCCGGCATAAATCGTCGTCTTGCGCTTGTTGAAATAAGACGGCACCACAATCGGTGCCCCGTCTAGGCCGACATCCGGCGTGTTGGCCGAGCTTTGCGTGTCCGACACAAACGGGAACCCATATTGCCCGATGGCCTCAACCGCAAGCTCGGATACGTCCTGCTGGATTTCCGTGCCGCGTGTTTTGAGAAGCGACGATGAGCCCGGGCCGATATTCTGACCAGCGCTAATTTCGGAAAAAATCCGCAACTCGGTTGCTTCCATTGCCATAATTTGACGCTCAAGGTCATTGGCCTTGCGCTGAAAGTGCGGATCATCGGCCAAAGTCTCCCCGTCAGCGGCGACCGAACGGGCCAGTTCGCGCACTTTCGAGAGCGAGCGGTTCAGCCCCGCCGAATACGGATTGCCACGCTCAAATTCGAGCAGATATTTGGCATAGGTCCAGCCCTTGTTTTCCTCACCAATCAGGTTTTCCTTGGGCACTTTCACATCTTCAAAAAATACCTGATTGATTTCCTGCTGGTTCTCGGCCGGGCCGTCCAGCGTTACCAATGGTGCAACCTTCACGCCCGGCGTGTCCATTTCGATGAGCAGAAACGAGATACCGTCCTGACGCTTTTCTGTTTTGGCCGTGCGTACGAGGCAGAAGATCCAGTCGGCATGTTGTGCCATGGATGTCCAGATTTTCGAGCCATTGCACAGATAATGGTCGCCCTTATCTTCGGCCTTCATTTGCAGCGAGGCCAAATCTGAACCCGATCCGGGTTCGGAATAGCCCTGACACCACCAGACATTGGAAGCCAAGATATCCGGCAAAAAACGCTGTTTTTGCTCATCCGACCCGAACGCCATAATGACAGGCGCCACCATGGACAGACCGAAAGGAATGAAATGCGGCGCACCGGCGGCATCCATTTCCTGCGTGAAAATAAACTTCTGCGTCGGCGTGAACCCTGCCCCGCCATGCTCTGCCGGCCAATTTGGGGCCGCCCAGCCTTTGTCATTAAGCCGCTTTTGCCAAGTAATATGGGCTTCCTTGCCCATATAGCCGTTTTTCGACCGCGACATTTGCTGTTGCAGATCCGGCGTGAACGCCTCGTCAATAAACGTCCGCACATCGTCGCGGAAGCGTAGGTCGTCTTCGGTATAGTTCAAATCCATGAATAGCTCCTAACTGATAATATTCACTTCAACCAATTCCGGGGCTCCGGCCAGGCATCCGCCCAAACCACCAGCCGCCGCCTTGAATGCATCCGATGTGCCGTGGCTTTTACGCGCATCTTCATCTGTATATTGTTCCATAACCCGATAGGTTGTGGCGTCGGTTTTGTCCTGACACAAAGCATAGAGCAGGCATCCCGGCTCTTCGGCTTTCACCACCGCCTGCATCTTGGCAAAGCCAGCTTCAAATTCAGCCTGCTTGCCGTCAACAATGCGTAATGTTGCAATAATTCCTACGGCCATCACGACCTCCTTTTCGTTTGATTATTCATCTTTGTAGTCAGCTTGTACCTTGTCAAGCATGGCGCTAATTGCGGCTTGATGGTCCGACATTTGGTGCATCAGGGCTTGTGTGGTCGCCGACATTTCCATCACCGTGTCGAATGACGCAGCCTGCCCATGCCGCAAAAGACGTTTGGCAGCGCGCAGGGCTTCCGGGCTTTGCGCGCAAATATCATCGGCCATGGAGCGCGCGGTCGCCATGAGCGCGTCATCGTCAACAACCTCAGACACCAGCCCCCACTCGGCTGCTGTTTCGGCGGCGATTGTTTTGCCGGTAAACANNAANTCGCTGGCNCGCGACANGCCGATTTGGCGNGGCAGCAACCACGCCCCNCCATCGCCNGGNATCAGNCCGATTTTNAAAAANGTCGCGCCGAAAATGGCGCTTTTGGCTGCAATGCGGATATCGCACAGGCTGGCAACATCATTACCCAGCCCAATCGCCGGGCCGTTGACCGCNGCAATCGCGGGCACTTCAAGCTGCCATAGNCTGCGAATAATGCGGTGAATGCCCTGCCGGTAACTATCGGCAATATGCGCGCCCAGGCCGCCAAAGGGCGCACGGCCTTCTTGCATGGCTTTGATGTTGCCACCGGCTGAAAACGCCGAGCCTGCGCCCGTCAAAATAACGCAACGCACCGCGCGGTCTTGATTGATGCGCGCGCAAGCCTCGGCAAAAACATCGCCGTCGCCCGGCTCGCCCAGCGCATTACGCATATCAGGCCGGTTGATGGTCAGCGTGACGCAATGCCCCTGCTGTGCGTAATCAAGCACAAGCCTGCCTTACGCAGCCGCGAAGCGTTTCAGATGGTGGTCCACATTACCGAACTGGGTGTCGATCATGGTCAGCCGCTTGAAGAAGTGGCCGACATTCAGCTCTTCCGTCATGCCCATGCCGCCATGTAGCTGCACAGCTTCTTGACCGACGAACCGACCNGACTTGCCAATTTGCACTTTCGCACCGGCCGCAGCCTTGGTGCGCGCGGCGGCGTCTTCGTCCAGTTTCATGTTCACCATATAGGTCATGGAAACCGACTGCTCATATTCCATGAACATATCGACCATGCGGTGCTGCAGAACTTGGAAGCTGCCAATCGGCACGCCAAATTGCTTGCGGGTACGGCAATATTCCACCGTCGCATCATTGAGCATTTTCATGTGCCCAATGGCTTCGGCGCACACGGCAGCAATGCCATGGTCAACGGCTTCTTCGAGAATATCCAGACCGGAATTTGCGTCGCCAATCATGGCATCGCCACTGACGGCAACATTTTCCAGCGTCACTTCGCTGGCGCGGCCACCGTCAACGGTTGGATAATCTTGCGTGCTCACGCCGTCAGCCGATTTGTCGACGATAAACAGGCCGACGCCGTCGCGCGAACGCTGGTCGCCCGACACACGCGCCGAAACGATCAACTTATCCGCCCACGGGCCACCAAGAACAACAGCCTTGGCACCGTTCAGCACATATCCCTCACCCTCGGCGCGCGCCGAGGTTACGATATCAGCAAGGTTAAACCGGCCTTGCGGCTCGTTAAACGCCAGCGCCCAGATGCTCTCGCCAGCAATAATGCCCGGCAGATGCGCCTCTTTTTGGGCCGCCGACCCATGCCGGTTTAAAATACCACCGCTCAGCACAATGGTCGGCAGATAGGGTTCAACAACCAGGCCGCGGCCCAGCTCTTCCATAATCACCATGGTTTCGACAGGGCCGCCATCAAGACCGCCCATTTCTTCTGAAAACGGCGCAGCCAACAGACCCAATTCGGCAAATTGCTGCCAGATTGAACGGTCCATGCCGTCTTCGCTGCGAACGATTTTCATCCGCGTGTCAAAATCATAATTGTCGGATACGAAGCTCTGCACCATGTTACGCAGCAGCGTTTGTTCCTCGGTAAAACTGAAATCCACGATAGTCCCCCTTGACTAGGCGCCCTTGACCCTAAAGGCCAAGAACCATTTTTGCGATGATATTACGTTGGATCTCGTTTGATCCACCATAAATCGACGTTTTGCGTGTATTAAAATAAGTTTGCGAAACGCCGTGACTTTGCTCCGGCCCAATCGCCAGATAATTGTCGCCGACATCCAACTGCGGCACCCATGGCGCGGCATAATTGCCCACGGCTTCCATTGTCAGCTCGGTGATGCGTTGCTGAATCTCGGTACCTTTAATTTTAAGGATCGAGCTTTCCGGCCCCGGCCCCTGCCCTTGGCTTTCAGCCGCCAATGTCCGCAATTCGGTATATTCGAGCGCGGTCAGGTCAACTTCCAACTCGGCAATTTTGCGCGAGAAATCAGCCGATGACAGCAGCGGGTCGCCGTTTTCCAACTCGCCGCGCGCAATTTCGCGCAAGCGATCAATGGCTTTTTTCGACCGCGCAACACCAGCAATGCCTGAACGCTCATTACCCAGCAGAAACTTGGCGATCGTCCAGCCCTTATCTTGTTCACCGACCAGATTTTTCGCCGGCACACGCACATCTTCAAGGAACACTTCGTTAACTTCGTGGCCGCCATCAATGGTGATAATGGGGCGCACGGTAATGCCCGGTGTTTTCATGTCGATGAGCAGGAAGGAAATCCCGTCTTGGCGCTTTTCGCCCGATGTTGTGCGTACAAGGCAGAACATCCAATCGGCGTGTTGGGCCAAAGTTGTCCAGATTTTGTGGCCGTTGACGACATATTCGTCGCCCTCAAGCACGGCTTTGGTTTTCAGGGCCGCAAGGTCGGAACCCGCGCCGGGCTCCGAATAACCCTGACACCACCAGTCTTCACCGGACAAAATACCGGGCAGAACCCAGTCTTTTTGCTCTTGATTGCCAAAGGTGTAAATCACCGGCCCGAGCATCTGAACGCCAAACGGCATGGGCGGAATAGTGCCGTGACGGGCACTCTCTTCGTTGAAAATATAACGCTGCGTGACCGTCCAGTCTGTGCCGCCAAATTCAGCCGGCCAGCTTGGTGCAACCCAGCCTTTCGTGTGCAAAACTTTGTGCCAAGCCAGCAGGTCTTCCTTGGACATGTCACCACGATCCAGCGAGCCCAAATGCTTGGGGTAGTTTTCTTCGATAAAGCTCCGCACTTCCTCGCGGAAGCTCATGTCTTCGGGTGTAAAATCTACATCCATAATAACACTCCTTAATGATTGCTTGAAAGATGGCCCAAAAGCCGGTGCAAATCAATCCGCCATTAGGGATAAAATGACGCAGTTATCGTTTATTTCTGGCCGAAAATGACCGTTTGCGGTGCGGGCAAAATTGCCAAATCGCGCCCAAACGCCTATGCTCGCGCGCATGGACGAGCCGCAAGAAATCCCTTCTCCGTGCATTCGCGTGTGTGCTGTTTCGGCGCGCAGCGGTTTTTGCATCGGTTGCGGGCGCAAACTCNGTGAAATTGGCGGCTGGCAGAAGTTCACCAATGCCGAAAAACAGGCCATTATCGACGAATTACCGACGCGGCTCGCCAATTCTCAGTCCTAACCTTCAAACGCGGCACCAAACCACGATAATTCGCTGTGCAGATCGACCACATCGCCAATGACGATAATCGATGGCGGTTGCAGATTATATTTGGCTGCCAGCGCCGCCGCCGCGCCCAGCGTGCCTGTCACCACGCGCTGTTCGGGCATGGTGGCATGGGTCACAATGGCTATTTTTTCACCGCTGTCACGGCCCGCTTGCATTAGCAGGTCGGCGATGGCTTCCAACCGGCTCATCGCCATATAAATGACGATAACGGGGGTCGCTTGCGCGATGGCGCCCCAATCGAGCAATTCGGGCGCGTCCTTGCCAGCCAAATGACCGGTAACAAAGGTCACGGCATGATTGACCTCACGGTGGGTGACGGGAATGCCCGCATAACCCAGCCCGCCAATACCGGCGGAAATGCCCGGAATAAGACGAAATGGAATTTGCGCCTGCACCAGAGCTTGGGCTTCTTCGCCGCCGCGCCCGAAAACAAACGGGTCGCCGCCTTTCAGCCGCAAAACACGCTTATTTTCTTGTGCCAGCGACACAAGCTGGCGCGAAATATCTTCCTGACGCAAAGAGGGTTTGCCGCCGCGCTTGCCGGAATAGACAAGTTCGGCCTCGGCGCGCGTCAGCGACAAAATATCCTCGCTCACCAGCGCGTCATAGACCACGCAATCGGCCTGCTGAAGCGCATTAACCGCGTGCAGCGTCAACAGTCCCGGATCACCGGGCCCGGCACCTGTCAACCACACCCAACCGGGCAGAAATTCAGGTAGGCCGTGCAGCGAAATTTCGGGTGCGGGCCGGTCAGTGCGTTCCAGACGCACAATTTCCTGTTTTTTCGGATTTATTTTGCTTCCGTCTTTATCGGCCATAAGCCCTTATAGATGAGCGTGCGGCGGGTTACAAATGGGCATATAATTATGCTATGCACCCTTTGGTTTATTTAATGGTTTATGTAACTTTTGCCCGCTAAGAAAGGTCGCCCATGTTTCCGCCTCCCAAAGACCAGATTGATGCTAACGCACCGGAATTTGAAACCACGCCACTGGTGAAGCCCACAGGGTTTCGCGAATATGATGCGCGCTGGCTGTTTCCCCAAGAGATTAACTTAATGGGCATTCAGGCGCTGGGTTTCGGGCTTGGCAATGTTCTCCATGACCTGCTGGGCTCCGACAAAACACCAGCCATTGTTGTCGGGCATGATTACCGGTCTTATTCGCAATCGATAAAGCTGGCGCTCATCAACGGNCTGANNAGNGCCGGTGTNGNGGTNCATGATATCGGNTTGGCGCTATCGCCGACGGCCTATTTNGCGCAGTTCGATTTGGATATTCCAGCCGTAGCGATGGTNACGGCAAGCCATAATGAAAATGGCTGGACGGGGGTTAAAATGGGCGCGGCGCGGCCGCTGACCTTCGGCCCCGATGAAATGGACAAATTGCGCGACATGGTGCTNGCGAATAAAGGCGTCNCGCGCGANGGNGGCAGCTATCGNTTCGTNCCCGGCATGGCCGAACGCTATAAGGCCGANCTCAGCACNCGCGCACCCCTGGGCNGGAAAATCAAAGCCGTCNTCGCCTGCGGCAATGGCACGGCAGGCGCGTTTGCGCCCGATGTGCTGTCGGCAATCGGCGTNGAGGTGATACCGCTCCATTGCGACCTCGACCACAGCTTTCCNAATCACAATCCGAACCCCGAAGACATGGGCATGTTGCATGCCTTACGCGATACGGTGNTGGCGCATCAGGCCGATATCGGCTTTGCCTTTGACGGCGATGGCGANCGCTGCGGCGTGGTGGACAATGAAGGTGTCGAAATTTTCGCCGATAAAATGGGCGTTCTCGTCGCNCGCGACCTTGCCAGCAAACACGAAAATGCNGTGTTCGTGGCGGATGTGAAATCCACCGGATTATTTGCCACCGACCCCGAATTGCAAGCCGCNGGTGCCACCACGCANTATTGGAAAACCGGCCACAGCTATATGAAACGCCANACGGTCGAAACCGGCGCGCTGGCAGGNTTTGAAAAAAGCGGCCATTATTTTTTCAACCCACCGATAGGGCGTGGCTATGANGANGGCCTTGTGACNGCCATTGCGATTTGCGACATGCTGGAAAATGCTGAAGGCCGCTCGATGGCCGATTTGNGAAACGCGCTGCCGCNGGCCTTCAGTTCGCCCACCATGTCGCCCTATTGCGCCGACACTGANAAATATNNGGTGGTTGACCGCGCCGTCGCNCATTTCGAGGCGATGGCCGCGCAAGNTGAAACGCTCATCGGCCAGAAAATACNCGATCTCGTCACCGTCAATGGCGTGCGCGTCACGGTTGAAGATGGCACATGGGGGCTGGTGCGCGCTTCATCCAACAAGCCGGGGCTGGTTGTCGTGGTGGAAAGTCCGGTTNCGGATGAAAATATGCGCGCCATGTTCGCCGCCATTGACGCTTTATTGTCNGGNTATGAAGAAGTTGGCGANTATGACCAGAAGCTCTAGCGCCGCCTAGACCAGCGCAAGNNCCATGCGGNTGCCGCTNAGCAGCAAAAAACCGGCGAAAATCAGTTCAAGCTGGCGCGCGCTCAGCAAATGGGCAAACCGCGCGCCCGTCGGTGCGCCCAANACGCTGGCTGGTATCATGACCGCCAGTGCCAGCAAATGAACATAACCAAGCGTGAAGGCNGGCAAGTCCNGTATCGACCAGCCNCCGACCATAAAGCCGACCGCGGCGGGCACCGCAATGATGACACTGAGGCAGGCCGAGGTCGCCACGGCGCGGTGCATNTCGCGTCCGGCAGCGCCCAGCAANGGCACNGACAGCGTGCCGCCGCCAATGCCCATCAAAGCCGACAAAAAGCCGGTGACGCCGGCCAATAGTTTTTGCACGCGCTCGGAAAGTGTCGGGCCGGTGCCGCCNTGCCGNTTTNCCCCGCGCAACATGCGCGCGCCCAGCACCAGCGCGAGCGTGGCGAAAATCAGCTTCAACCCGTCTGGCACAATCAGACGCGCCAGAAGCGCGCCCGATAAAGCGCCCAGCCCGACAAACACGCCCCAGCTTCGCAAAATATCAATATCGACAGCGCCGCGTTTTAAATGGCTGCGCGCCGACTGCCCGCCGGTAAAGCAGATAATCGCCAGCGAGGTGCCGACCGCCATGTGAATGTGCAAATGCGCGGGAAAATCAAACCAGACAAATGTCTGAAACAGAACCGGCACAAGAATAATGCCGCCGCCGACACCCAACAGGCCCGCAATGATGCCAGAAACATAGCCCGATGCCAGCAGGCCAAGCGTCAACAAAACCATATCGGTTGTCAGCGCCGTGTCCATCACGAAGCCAGCGCNGCGCGGGCGCGTTGGGTTTGCACCACATCCAGCGCGCCCTGCAAAACCGANGCGGGCACATTTGCACCGACCGCATTTTCGCTCAAATAACGCCGCCATAAGCGCCCACCCGGACAGCCCTGATAAAGCCCCATCAAATGCCGTGTCAGCGCGTGCAGCGGCGTGTTTTGCGCGACCAGCCTTTCGGCATAGGGAATGAGCCGTTCGACGATTTCATCGCGCGACAGCGGCGCTTCGCTGGCACCGAAAATCAGACGGTCAACATCGGCCAGAAAATATGGGCTTTTATAGGCCGCGCGCCCGACCATCACCCCGTCGACTTTTTCGAGATGGGTTTGCGTCTGACCAAGCGTTTCAATGCCNCCATTAATGATAATCGTGAGGTCCGGAAATTGCTGCTTCAGCGCATAAACCAGCGGATAATCGAGCGGGGGAATTTCGCGGTTTTCCTTCGGGCTCAGCCCCTCCAGCCAGGCTTTGCGGGCATGAATGATAAACACCTCGACGCCTGCCTCACGGCAGCTTGAAACCAGTTGCGGCAGGGCCGTTTGCGGGTCTTGGTCGTCCACCCCGATGCGGCATTTCACGGTGACGGGAATGTTCACAGCCGCGCGCATGGCTTCCATGCACGCCGCCACGAGATCGGGCTCGCGCATCAGACACGCGCCAAACGCGCCCGATTGCACCCTGTCCGATGGGCAGCCGACATTGAGGTTTATTTCGTCATAGCCCCAGTCTTCGCCAATTTTTGCGGCTTCGGCCAGCATTGTCGGGTCGGAGCCGCCCAGTTGCAAGGCCAGCGGATGCTCAGCCGCATCAAAATCCAGCAAGCGCGCGCGGTCGCCAAAGCGGATGGCATCCGCCGTCACCATTTCGGTATAAAGGCGCGCGTTTCGGGTGATAAGACGCAGAAAAAACCGGTCATGCCGGTCTGTCCAGTCCATCATCGGAGCAACACAAAACTGATGCGAGGCGTTCATGCCCCTTTTTGGCGCGTTTTGCCACTTGCATCAAGAGTGGCATCAAGACCGGCTTCAAGACATGCCCGACAACAAACCGGATAACGAAAAAGGCCGCCCACCCGGTTTCGGGCAGACGGCCTGATGTTTTAATGCATGACAGGTGGTTTATTTNCGGCCACTGCCCGGCAATTCGTTGAACGGCACTTTTTTGTCGACGCGAATATCTTGCGGCAGGCCAAGCACCTGCTCGGAGACGATATTACGCAAAATCTCGTCCGTGCCACCGGCAATGCGGTAGCCTGCGCCCCACATCCACTGGTTTTGGAACGCCGCGTTCATTTCGGCATCTTGGTCGCCTTGCAAAATGCCGCCCTGCCCCTGCAAATCCATGGCAAAAGAAGCCAGATCCTGCATTTTCGGGCCGGAGACGATTTTGCCGATCGAGCTTTCGGGGCCCGGTGTTTCGCCCTTGGAAAGTGCCGTCAGCGTTCTGAATTTGGTGTATTTCAGACCTTGCGTTTCGACATACCAGTCTGCCAGATGCTCGCGCACATTGGCGTCTTTAATGGCCGGGCCGGTTTCCAGCTCGGTCTGGCGCGCCAGTTTCAGCAATTCGGTATAGTCAACGCCGCTGCCCTGCCCAATGGCAAGGCGCTCGTTCATCAGCGTTGTCAGGGCAACCTTCCAGCCCTCGCCCACGTCGCCAAGACGCTGGCTGTCGGGCACGCGCACATCGGTGAAGAACACTTCGTTGAAGTTCGACTCGCCCGATATCTGCTTGATGGGTCGCACTTCAATGCCCGGCGACTTCATGTCGAGGAAGAAAAATGTGAGCCCCTTATGCTTGGGCGCGGTCGGGTCAGAGCGGGTGACAATGATGCCGTAATCGCAATAATGCGCGCCCGATGTCCAGACCTTCTGGCCGTTAATTACCCAATCGTCACCATCGCGCTCGGCTTTGGTGCGAAGGCCCGCAACGTCCGAACCGGCAGACGGCTCGGAAAATAGCTGGCACCATATTTCTTCGCCATAAAGCGCAGGCTTCACAAAACGCTCATTTTGCTCTTTGGTGGCCCATGCCATCATGGTGGGAATGCACATGCCCAGCCCGATATCGAAAAACCCGCCGGGCACTTCGAAGTTTGATTCTTCCTGCGAATAAATGACGGACTGGATCGGCGTGCCGCCCAGACCACCAAACTCGGTCGGCCAGGTGATGGCGGCAAGTCCAGCTTCGGCTTTTTTGGCCTGCCAGACGCGTGCGCTTGCCAGACGGTCGGCCTCGGCCTTGTTTGAGCGGCCAGCGCGTGCCTTGTTCGGGTCTTTCGGCTTGGCGTTAGCTTCCAGCCACGCCCTCACCTCGGCACGAAATTTTGCTTCTTCGGGGGTATCGTTAAAGTCCATTTTAACTTTCCTTCCTAATCTACACTTATATTTTGTGCTGGCTGATGCTGGTAAGCAGCATCACGCCACATTGCTTTTCTCAAGTTCACTGACCAAGCGGTCTTTCCAGCGACTGGCACTGCCCAACGACAGAGCCAGCAATTTTGAACGCCGATAATGAAACTGCGTATTGGCTTCCCAAGTAAAGCCGATGCCGCCATGCACCTGAATGCTTTCCTGCGCCGCAAAGCGATAGGCTTCCGTGGCCGAAATGCGCGCGGCGGCGGCCGCCAGTTCCAAATCGCCGGCATCTTCGGCAAACGCCATCGCCCCGTAATAGGCATTGGAGCGGGCCAGCTCNAGCTTGACATACATATCGGCAATTTTGTGTTTNATCGCCTGATACGACCCGATCTGACGCCCGAAAGCATAGCGCTCCAGCGCATATTCCTTCGCCATATTCATCGCGGCTTCGGCACCACCAACTTGTTCAAAGGCAACAAGCACCGCTGCCCCCGCCTCAATACGCTGGTAATTGTTCCAGCCCTCGCCTTCGCCGCCCACAAGTGTTGCGGGCGCGTTGTCGAACACAATCTCGCCATGGCCGCGTGTCGGGTCAATGGTTTCAACCTCGCGGCGGCTCACACCATCCGCACTCAAATCCACCGCGACCAGAGACAGCGCACGCGCGNCCTTGCCGCCGGTATTTGCCAGCACAATGGCAAGTCCGGCAATCATGGCATCGGCCACCGGAATTTTTGTNCCGTTCAGCTTGCCGTCGGCAAAAGTGGTTTTAACCGTGGCCGGTGACGGCGGCTGGGTGCCTTCGGAAGCCGCCAATGTGCCAATGCACGCGCCGGTTGCCAGTTGCGGCAGCCAGGTTTCCTTTTGCGCCTGATCGCCAAANTTTTTCAGCGCCTCGGCAGCCAGATAGATGGATGAACTGAACGGAACGGGTGCCACGCAGCGGCCTAATTCTTCGGCCAGCACGCATAATTCAAGCGGGCCAAGACCCAGCCCGCCAAACTCCTCGGGAATAGCAGCACCGGCAAAACCCAGTTCGCACAGGCCCTTCCACACGGTGTCGTCATGGCCGGCATCGCCTTCGAGAATTTTTCGAACATGGTCAAGCGTGCACTTATCGTCCAGAAATTTGCGCGCCTGATCCTTCAGCATTTTTTGATCATCGGAAAAATCGAAATTCATCTTTCCATCACTCCCCTGATTTCTTACGTTACGCTAGCCCGCACCCGACAAACCGTCAATGCGTCGCAAAGCTGCCATCACGCGTGTGAACGCGGCTGAAACATCCTCACGAAATTGTTCAAGCTGTGTCTGCAGCCGTGCTGCATCCGGCGCGTGAACGGCGTTCAGCACCATTTCCGTTGCGCCCTGCCCGATTGCATCGCTGTCGGGTTCCAGACAAAGGCCGGAAATCTGCCGCAAAGCGGCATAGTAACTTCCCGCCTCCAGCAACAACTCATAATCACCGCGCGACAAGAGGTCGGCGGCATGCAGTTTTTCCAGCGTGGCAGCGAGGCCGCGCGCGGCGATAATCGCGGGACAATCTGCCGCATACGCCAGAATGAGCGCCTGCACCAAAAATTCTATGTCGATGAGACCGCCGGGCCCGTTTTTGACATCAAGCGGCCCGCGCATTTTTTGGTGTTCAAACAAACGCTGGCGCATCGCCGCGACATCATCAGCCAGCACGCGCTTGTCGCGCGGGCGACAAATCACTTCGGCCATGCCCGCGTTCAAGCGCGCCACAAGCTCCGGCGAACCGGCAATCACGCTGGCCTGCGTCAGCGCCATATGCTCCCATGTCCACGCATCATTTTGCTGATAGGCCGTAAAACTCGACATTTTAGTGACCAGCGGCCCGGCATTGCCCGATGGCCGCAAGCGCATATCGACATTGTATAAGCTGCCTTCCTGTGTCGGCACGGTCAGGCCGCTAATCAAACGCCGCGCCGCGCGCGCCATCCACACATCGCCAGCCAGCGGTTTTGCACCGTCAGAGGTTTTCGCAAAATCAGGGCTATCGCAAACAATGACCAGATCAAGGTCGGACTGCAAACTCATCTCGCCGCTGCCCAGCTTGCCCATGCCGATAACGGCCATTTCCGCGTGTTCAAGCCCGCCATGGCGCGCGGCAATATCGCGTTGGGCGGCGGGCAGGAGCCGCGAAATACTGCGCCGCGCAATATCGGCAAATTGTGCGCCGGCGGTTTGAAAATTCGTTGGATTGGCAAGCAGGAAAACGCCAGTGCGGAACTGGCTATGATGCACATCAAGGCGCACGGCGTCTAAAATATCAGCAAAATCCAGCCCGCTATCGGCCTCAACATCATCCGCATCATCGCTCATCGGGCGGGTTTCAATCAGAATGTCGACCAGCTGGGCGTTGCGCGACAGCCACGCCGACAGCCGTGGGGCCACGCCGACAATATCGACCAGCAGCTTGAGCACCGTGTCGCTTGATTGCAGCAGTGAAAAAAATTGCACCCCTGCTGGCAGCCTGTCCAGAAACTGGTCAAACCGGATAAGCGCTTCGTCCGGGTCGGTGGCGCGCGCCAGGGCACCCAGTAAAGACGGCATGAGGCGGGTGAGAATTTCACGCGCGCGCGGCGATTTGGTCGGCGGCACGCGCCCGCTATGCCAGCCGCGAATAATAGCCGACACATCGCGCGGACGCTTGAACCCCATCGCCGTCAGATTTTCCAGCGTGTCGGGGTCGTCATCATTGCCGGTGAACACCAGATTGCCAGTTCCCGATGACAGGCTTTCGGCGTGCTCGAACAAAAGCGCATATTCACCGGCGACATATTGCAGCGTGTCGGTCACGGCGGCGGTTAACGCAGCCGCATTTTCAAAACCGGCAAGGCGCGCAAAAACCTCAAGCGCCGCATCGTCTTCCGGCAGCGTGTGGGTTTGTTCGTCAAGGCGCATTTGCAGGCAATGTTCAAGCCGGCGCAAAAACGCATAGGCCTCAGCAAGACCCGCNGCCGTCTCAGACGAAATCCAACCCGCCGCGCACAACCCATCGAGCATGNCGACCGTNGTGCGCCCGCGCAATGCCGGGTCNCGCCCGCCTGCGATTAATTGCTGGGTCTGGACGAAAAATTCAATCTCGCGAATGCCGCCGCGCCCCAGTTTCAAATTATGCCCGCGCACGGCAACATCGCCATGCCCACGCACGGCGTGTATCTGCCGCTTCATCGAATGCACATCTTCNATCGCGGCAAAATCGTAATAGCGCCGCCAAACAAACGGGCTGATTTCCGACAGAAAATTTTCACCAGCCTCAAAGTCGCCGGCAATCGGTCGGGCTTTGATGTAAACCGCGCGCTCCCAGTTTTGCCCGACGGTTTCATAATAAGACAGCGCGGCGGGAACCGAGATCGCCACTTGCGTGGCACCGGGGTCCGGGCGCAGGCGCAAATCCACCCGAAACGCAAAACCGTCCGCCGTGAGCGTTTGCAAAAGCGCCGCCATATCGCGCACCAGCGTGATGAAAAACTTGCGCGTATCGANCCCCTCCGCCACCGGCATCGCATCGGGTGTGTAGAAAACTATGAGGTCGATATCGGACGAATAGTTCAACTCGCCGCCGCCATGCTTACCCATAGCCAGCACAATCAGCCCGGCTTGCGAAGCATGCGCCAATTTTCCNGTCTCGACCGCTTCCCNGACCAGCCAGTCAAANGAAGCTGAAACGCAAATATCGGCAAGCCGCGTGAGGCAGCGCGTAACGGCACCAACGTCCCAAATGCCGGAAAGGTCTGCGAGCGCCGAAACCAGCGCTATTTTGTTNCGCGTATGGCGCAAGGCNGCCATCACCTCATCGCGNGTTTTGCNNGCGGCCACGGCAGNNGNNAGCTCGCTCAACAGATTGTCAGCATATGCTTCCGCCGCGTTTTCGGTTAACGCNGTCACAACATCGGGATACCGCCGCAGCAGTCCGGCGAGAAACGAACTGCCTTCGACAATTCGCAAAAANANCGCGCTATGCGTNTCGAATATCTNCGCGCCTNCTNCCGCATAGACCGCAATGACATCATCCAGCCGCGCGCGGGCATGGGCTTCATCATANGGCGCGATATCGGGCAAGCGCGCCGCANCCACAGAAGCGAAAAAGGCTCTAGNCATTATCTTACCGAGTGCCGGCAGACACGCTCAGCGTGGCAACCAGCCCGTGCGGAAGATTGTCCGAAAGCGACAGCGNGCCACCGTGAAGTTGCGCGATTGCNTGCACNAGNGAAAGACCAATGCCGGAACCNGGCACATGTCGGCTGGGCTCCAGCCGNACAAAACGCGCCATCGCGCGCGCTCGGTTAGAAGCGGCGATACCCGGCCCGCAATCGCGCACGGCAATATCATAAAACACACCTTCGGGCGCTGGGCGGCGCGACAGTTCAAGCCCGATATTTTCCCCGGTCGGCCCATATTTCAGAGCATTTTCCAGCAAATTCGCAATGGCCTGACTGATCAAAGTGCGTTCGCCGGAGATAAGCGCCGATGTGTCAGGAAGCACAACATCAAGACGCGCGCCCGTATCGCAGACGACCGGCTCGTACAGTTCGGCAATATCTGCGACCACCGCCGCCAGATCAACCTCGGCGCTGCTTCGGGCGACCGCGCCGCTTTCCAGTCTGGACAGCGACAAAATCGCGGCGAAATTTTCCAAAAGCATGTCGATATCATCAATGCTTTGCGCCAGCTGGTCGTCCACATCTCCGGCAGCCGTGCCGGAAATATCGGCCTGTGAAACCTGCGCGCGCGTGATTTCCAACTGCCCGCGCAAGCGGTTCAAAGGGGTACGCAAGTCATGTGCGATATTATCCGTCACCTCGCGCATGGCCGACATCAGCGTGTTGATGCGCGCGGTCATNTCGTTCAGCCGGTCGGCCAGCAGGGTCATTTCATCGCCCCTGCCCNCCAGCGCCACGCGCGTTTCGAACCGTCCCTGCATAATGTCGCGCAAGCTGTCGGTAATGATATCGACCCGCGCCAGCGTGCGGCGCGCCATGAAAATACTGCCCGCCAGACCAACCAGCACCAGCACCAGCATCGCGCCGCCAAACAATCGCGCCATGGCCGTAAGCTGTGCCCTTTCAGGCGCGACATCGCGCGCGACCAGCAAAGCGAGGTCATTGTCCAGCACGACAACGCGCCCNCGCACCGGAAACGTGGCCGCCTTATTTGGGGCCGAAGCGAGCGGCACATTAAAACTTATCCAGTCATCGCTCATGCGGTTTGTCTGGTCGGGGGCCGGAAAAGCCGACAGATTACCTGCCAGCCGCGCGCCCAGCCCATCGGCCAGAAAATACACCATCTCGCCACCCGCTGTGCCACGCGCGGTGACAAANTCTTTTAGCGTGTCGACGCCTTGCGCGGCATGCAGACGCGAGACAACCGCCGCTTCCTGCCAGACCAGCGCGTCACCGCTACGGCTCAGCGCGCGCGCCATCTCATTGTACAAAAACCCAAGCGTGGCACCNGTGACAGCCAGAAACACCAGCAGATAAACCAGCGCGCCGCGAAACGCCGAGGTCTGGAAGAGAGAACGCTGTCTAGTCATCGCCAGCCCGCATCATATATCCAGCGCCGCGTATCGTGTGCAGAAGCGGGGGCGTGAAATCGCGGTCAATTTTGGCGCGCAGACGCGATATATGCACATCGATCACATTGGTCTGAGGGTCGAATTGATAGTTCCAGACATTTTCGAGCAACATGCGGCGCGTGACCACTTGGCCGCGATTACGCAGCAAATATTCCAGCAGCACAAACTCGCGGGGCTGCATGTCAATTGGCGCACCGGCGCGCGTCACCGTGCGCGCCACCAGATCGACACTAAGGTCGGCCAGCGTCAAAGAGGTTTCGTTCTTACCCGCCTGACGCCGCGCCAAAGCTTCAAGGCGCGCTGTCAGTTCAGTAATGGCGTAAGGCTTGACGAGATAATCATCACCGCCTGCCTGCAAGCCGGCCACGCGGTCTTCGACCTCGCCCAGCGCCGACAGAAAAAGCACCGGCACGTTTTGGCCGGCCGCGCGTAATTGCTGCACCATGGTCAGCCCGTCGCGTTCGGGCAACATGCGGTCGACAATCAGAATGTCATAACTTCCGGCTTGCGCCATGTCGAAGCCGGTTACGCCGTCTTGCGCGCATGACACCTGNTATCCGACACCCGACAGGGTTTCCATTATCAGCGCGGCGGCGGCGGCATCGTCCTCCACCAGAAGCACATGCACTTGTTCGGTTGCGTCCATGGCGCAACTCTAACGCTTATTCAACCTCAGATGAAGTGGTGCGTGAGAACATGCGGGCCACAAACCAGCCAGCAATGCCCAGCAACAAAAGCGGCAACAGCCATAAAACAGCCGTGGGCCCGCCAAAACGCGGGCGAAACAGAACGAACTCGCCATAACGCGCGGTCACGGCGGCGCGAATATCTTGGTCGCTATCACCGGCCAAAAGGCGCGCACGCACCATAGCGCGAAGGTCGCGCGCCAGCGGCGCATCGCTGTCATCAATCGACTGGTTCTGGCAGACAAGGCAACGAAACTCNACCGATAGCGCGCGGGCGCGNGCCTCCAAGGCAGGGTCGGTAAGGGCTTCGCCGGGNTCTATGGCATGCGCGGGCAGCAGCAAAACGCCGACAAGCAACAAGGTGAAAGCCCGCATCATGCGCCCGTTCCGCTTGGTGCGGCGGAGCGACGCCCGACACGCCCAACAAGGCCCAGCGCGCCACCCAGNGCCATCAAGATTGCGCCGAGCCAGATAAACGCCACAAAAGGATGATACCAGATACGCACCACCCGCTTGCCNTCNACCGGCTCGCCGATAACGGCATAGAGATGGCCNGCAAGGTCGGTGGTGATGGCNGCCTCGGTGGTTTGGCTACGCTCGGCTTCGTAAAAGCGGCGTTCGGGCAACAAAGCGCTGCCTTCATGTGCCCCATCGAGATAGACAAGTCTGCCCTGCTCGGATGTGTAATTCGGCCCGGCGCGTTCGCGCACCCCGTCAAAGCGCAAACTCTGNTCACCAATGCGTAACGCCTCGCCGGGCGCGGCGGCCACGACCAGTTCCTGACGCCACGCCGTCGCCGCGATGATGCCGATAATCATAACCCCCAGCCCGGCATGGGCGACCGGTGCCGATAGAAGCGGCGTCTGTGTGAGGTTTTGAAGCCGCCGCAGGCGTTGACCCATATCTGTTAGCGCCCCGCCGACNAGCCAGAACGCCCCGCCCAGCAACACCAAAGCCAAGAGCGGCGTGCCGCTGCGCGACAGCGCAAGGCCCAGCGTNATTAACAAGGCGGCAAGTGCNGCAGGAGCCAGACGCGCGACCAGNGGCGACAGACGGTCATTGCGCCACGCCAAAAGNGGGCCAAGCGGCAACATGATGAGAAAGGGAATGGTGAGCGGCGCAAAAACGGCATTNAAATAGGGCGCGCCGACNGAAATTTTCGGGCCGCCCAGNGCGTCGAGCGCCAGCGGGTAGATTGTGCCGACAAAAACCGTGACNGTCGCGGTGGCGAGAAAAATATTATTCGCCACCAGCAAAGCTTCGCGGCTCACGGGCTGAAACTTATCCCTCGGCGTGGCCGGTGCGCGCCAGCCGAAAAGCGCCAGCCCGCCGCCCGTGAACAGCGNGAGNATTGCTAAAATAAACAGCCCGCGCGCCGGATCATTGGCAAAAGCATGCACCGAGGTCAACACGCCGGAGCGCACNAANAACGTGCCAGCCAACGACAGAGCGAANGTNACGATTGCCAGCAGCAATGTCCANTTGATTAATGTGCCGCGCCGCTCGGCGACCANCGCCGAATGCAACAATGCGGTGCCNGCCAGCCATGGCATGAGCGAGGCGTTTTCCACCGGATCCCAGAACCAGAAACCGCCCCAGCCCAGTTCGTAATAAGCCCAGTAAGAGCCGAGCGCGATGCCGAGCGTCAAAAACACCCAAGCCAAGAGCGTCCATGGCCGCATCCAGCGNGCCCATTGCCGGTCGACCTTGCCTTCCATGAGCGCGGCAATGGCAAATGAGAAGGNTATGGAAAAGCCGACATATCCGGCATAAAGCAGCGGCGGATGNGCGGCCAGTGCCGGGTCTTGCAAAATCGGGGTTAGGCCGCGGCCTTCAAACGGGGCCACATCGAGGCGGGAAAACGGGTTGGAGGTCAGCACCAAAAACACCAGAAAAGCNATGCCCATCAGCCCCTGGACGGCGAGAATACGCGCGTGTAGGGAACTTGGCATGGTGCGCTCGCCCCATGAAAAGGCNGCACCATAACTTGCGAGTATCAGCACCCAGAGCAGCATGGANCCTTCGTGATTGCCCCACACACCGGCTATTTTATAGACCAATGGCTTGGCGATATGGCTGTTGGCATGCACCACGGCCAATGAAAAATCGGAGACGACAAAACTGTAGGTGAGCGCGCCAAAAGCGATGAGAACCAACCCAAATTGCGCGCGCGCGCTCATATCTGCAACGCGCAGCAGACCGGCTGAGATCGAACTTGCGCCCACCAGCCCTGCGCCCGCTTGCACCAAGCACACGCACAAAGCGCAAATCAGCGCGAAATGTCCGAACTCGGCAATCATTTAACCGCCGCTCCCGTTTCGCTATAATCAGAGCCCGGATGGGTGGCATCCGGCTGCCAGCGTCCTGAGGCTTTCAACGCTTCGGCCACTTCCGGCGGCATGTAGGTTTCGTCATGCTTTGCCAGAACTGTATCGGCAATGAAAACACCGGAAGCGTCAAACCGGCCTTCGGCGACCACGCCTTGGCCCTCGCGGAACAAATCCGGCAACATGCCGGAAAAGCGCACATCGACCTGATGCGCCAAATCAGTGATTTGAAAACGCACATTGAGCCCGTCGCGCGCGACGCTGCCTTCGCTGACAAGCCCCCCGACGCGAAGCGCAACGCCCGCGGCCACTGGCGTCTCGGCCAGTTGGCTGGGGGCGCGGAAAAACACAATATTGTCTTCCAGCGCGGTCAGTGCCAGCGTTGCCGCCAGTGCCAGAAAACCCAGCCCTGCAAGTATCATCGCCGCGCGCGCGTTTTTGGGTGACATTATTCCCTCAAAATCCTGCTCAAAATTTTGACCAGTATAAGCGCTAAATGCCCAACATGAATACGTCCATAAAGCCGCATCCCGCTTTAAGATTTATGGCGCGTCGGAAGTTGCCGCAGAATTTAGAGCTTCAATCTCACGTTCCAGCATCGCCGCCAGCGGCACGCCGTCGGGTATGGTGGCGCGCAATGCGACAAACGCCGCGCGCGCTTCCTCGATTGCCCCTTGTTGACGCAGCGCAATCGCATACCAGAAACCGGCCTGCAGGTTTTCGGGCTCGGCGGCACGCACGCGCTCCAACAGTTCAAAAGCGGCAGAACTGACAACCCCGCCATCCTGCTCGATCAGCGCAACGGCCAGTCCGGTTAAGGCTTCGGCGTCGGTCTCGCCCAGCGCGATGAGGCGTTGCCATGCGTCGGCGGCTTTGGCGTGGTCGCCCACCCCCTGACGCAGCCGCGCCAGCAAGCGCCAGCCTTGCGCGTCATTGGGTCGCGCGCGCAATTCAGCCTCAAGGCGGGCACGCACCGCATCCGGCGGCAGATTTTCGACCGGCCCCGCCAAACGTGCGGCCAGCGGCGCATCCGGCATATCGGGGCGCCCCAGCGCAAGGTAGAACAGCACGGCAAGCAGCGGAAAGCCGACCAGCAAGGCCGACGGTATCCATCGCCCGCCATCGGCGCGCAACGGCACGACCATATACCAGACCGTGCCCATAGCGAGCACAGCGGCAGCAGACCAGAATAGCCAGATGCTCAACACTCAAACCCTCAAAAATCAGTCCGAAAAACCCACAAAGCGCACCATCTCGTCAATTGGCGCGCGCGGTGTTTCCAGCGCATTAATGGGAGCGTCGGGGTCGGCATAACCCAAAGCCAGCCCGCAGAAAAAAGTCATGGCGTCGGGGATATCGAGGAATTTTTTCACCGAAGGTGCCCAAATGGCCCAAGCTTCCTGCGGGCACGAATGCAAACCGCGCTCGCGGGCCAACAGCATGATCGATTGGATAATCATGCCCATATCCGACCACTGGCCTTCTTGCATGGATTTATCCAGCGCGAAAAACATGGCGCAGGGCGCGCCGAAAAATTCGAAATTGCGCGCCATCTGTGCCATGCGGCCCAGCTTGTCTTCGCGCGCCACGCCGATTGTCGCATACATGCGTTCGCCAATGTCGCGGCGGCGCGTATTGTATGGGTCGGCCAGTTCGGGCGGATAAATGTGATATTCCGAGCCTTCGCCGCCCGGATTTTCTGTCATTTTTTCTTTGATGTCGGCGATGAAACCGGCCAGTTCCGGCCCTTGCGCGACCCAGACATGCCACGGTTGCAGATTACCGCCGGAGGGCGCGCGCAGAGCCGTTTGCAAAATGTAACGAATGTCGGCTTCCGCTACCGGCTTATCCAGAAATGCGCGGCAGGAAAACCGTGTTTCGAGCGCATCGCTGACCGAGCGCGCTTGGCTTGTAAGTCGGGTCATGACAAAACCTCCAGATTTGCCGGAGCATATCATAACGCCGCAAGATAACCAGTGGCTGACCCGCTCGACAGATTAGCCCTGTCAGATCAGACCGCGTCCAGCACTGGCAGGCGAAGTGTGAACACGGCAAAGGCGATGCGTCCGGCGGTAAGGGTGCCCTCGCTCGGCGTCACCACAAGCGGGGTGTTCGCCCAAATCGCTTCGGGCGGATTGGCAAGCCCCGTCACAATCGTGTCGCGCGCCACCGGTGCGGCATTGGCAAATTTCTTTTTGTCTGCGGCGATGCCCAGATGCCAGCTTATGTGTATATCCGCGCCAGCGCCCCCGACCGCTTTCAGATGGACAGGCCGCAAACAGCGCACGGCGAAGCGACGAAGCGCGTGACGGCCTGTGCGCCAGCCATAGCTGTCGGGTGGCAAACCGCCAGGGCCATAACGCAAGCTCAGATGTTCGGTCAGGTTTTCGGGCATTATATCCAGCGGCGTGAGGCTTTTGTCTATCACGCAAAAACTTGCCCCTGCGGGAATGGAGGGCACCATGGCCGCGTCCGACCCATACGCGCCGCGTAGCAAACCCGACAGGCGATAGTGCCGCGTGCTGGTCAGTTCCGCCGTTGTGAATTGAACAACTTCCCATCCGGTGCCGGTTTCTATCGCCAGCAGATTGCGCCCGCCCAGCATCATCCAGCTTGTCCAATGACCGGGCGGCGGCAACTGGTCTTGGCGGGCCCAGAAAGACCAACTCCAAATGAGAGCCTACGCCTCCGGCTCCGAAAGTGTCGTTAGGGTTTCAAGAACTTCTTTTTGAACTTTTTTTGTCTGCGACTTGAGCCAGTCGATGTTCAATTTTGGAGATGATTTCGCGCCGGGTTTGAGCGTCATTAACGGGTCTATTGTTTATTGTATCTTGTGTTTCAATCCGCAAGAGCTTCTCCAGTGTCTGAATGAGCAGGGCAATGATACGAACATAACGTTCAGAGGCTTTCGAAATCTCGTCGACATTTTCGGGCAACTTAAGACGAAAATTTTCAAGATCTGTCAGAAGCGAAGTATGCAATAAGCGAATTTTGCTGTGGTTTGCTTGGTTCGGCATTTTTTTTGATTTTCGCGACGGTCTGTCCGTTCAGGCACAATTCCAATCGTGCCTAAATTTAACAAACGAGCGACACGGCGTCAAGTTTTTTTTATTAATTTCAATGTGTTAGCAGTTTTTAGCGTGTATATCTATCTAAATTTGTCATAAATTCAAAGGCTTTACGCGAACACATGACACACAATCTATGCGTTCATTAGGGGCCAGTTTACAACTTGATCTTCGAAATCGCCGTCAAAATCAGCCTCCGAAATCACCCGCGCATCGACCGACATATCAGCCGCCACGACGCTATCGCGCGTGCCGCTGACCAGCGGGTGCCAATTGGGTAGGTCTGCACCCTCGGCAAGCAGCCGATAGGCGCAGCTGGGCGGCATGAAATCCAGATCATCCAGATTGTCCGATGTCAGCTTCACGCAAGTCGGCACTAGAACGCAGCGTTTGGCGTATTGCGTGCATTGGCGCGTGTTCATATCCAGCAAATGGCAGACAATATCGGTAAACACAATTTCTTCCGTGTCCGCGTCCTGCAGCTTGATGAGACAGCATTTGCCGCAACCGTCGCACAGCGATTCCCATTGCGTATCGGTCATTTCATTTAGCGGCACTGTTTTCCAGAACGGCTCGGCCATAGCAAACTCCTTTTGCTAGAAGGCTAGCCGAATTCGCCGTATGATGCCAGAAGTCTACCAGAGGTCTTGCAGATGCCTAGCAGATGTCTGGCGCAATAGGCTGAGCCTTTGCGCGCTGGCATATTGACCTGCAACAACGCCTCTGCCAGTTTGGAAAGCTGGTATGGGGTGACGCAAATGATAGCCTATTTACGATTAACGCTGATGGTCGCGATNCTGGTTACGGGCGGCGCGGCAACCGCCGATGAAAACCTCCTCAAANTCCGCTTCGCCACCGACTGGAAAGCGCAAGCCGAACAGGGCGGNTTTTATCAGGCCAAGGCGCTTNGANTATATGAAAAGGCCGGGCTGGACGTCGAGATACGCGGTGGCGGCCCNGGCATTAATATTCCGCAATTGCTGGGCGCGGGCGCGATTGAGTTTGGCATGGGNTCAAANAGCTTCATTCCGCTCAATATTGTGAAAGCGGGTGTGCCNGCCAAGGCTGTTATGGCGGCGTTCCAGAAAGACCCGCAAGTGCTGATCACNCATCCGCGCGATGATATAGGCACGCTTGANGATATGNTGGGCAAGCCGATCATGATCGCCGATGCGACGATTAACGCCTTCTGGNTCTGGTTNCGCGCCGAATATGGGTTTTCCGANCGCCAGATCCGCAAATATACTTTCAACCTCGCGCCGTTTCTGGTCGACAAGCAGGCCATCCAGCAGGGNTATGTNACCTCCGAGCCCTACACCATTGAAACGCGCGGCGGGTTNAAACCGCAGGTTTTTCTNCTGTCCGATTACGGCTATCCGAGTTATGCCGCCATGGTGCTNGCGCGCAATGACTGGATCGAAAATCGCCCGGAGCATGTGCAGGCTTTCGTNAATGCGACNATCGAAGGCTGGCGCTCTTATGTTTACGGCGACCCATCGCCNGGCAATCAACTNATTCTCGCNGCAAACCCCGACATGACACCGGAGATTATCGAGCAGGCCATTGAGCAGATGCGGAGNCGCGCCATGTTGCANTCGGAAGACACCAAGGCCCNCGGCATTGGCACAATGACGCGCGAAAGATGGCAAATGTTTTTCGACACNATGTCGGCGCATGGCGTTTATGCCCCGACACTGNANTGGNAACACGCCTTCACCACGCGGTTTGTCAATCAAACGCAAGTNTCGCANCCGGCATCNGCACCGGCGANCCGCTAATATTGGGCGCGNNNATGAACGAAACTCTCTCCCTCGANAAGNTNCAAATGCAATATGGCGACGGCACAACGGCGCTTGACGGGCTGTCGCTCGATTTTCCCGCCGCCAGTTTNACCGCTCTTGTTGGCCCGTCNGGATGNGGCAAAAGCACGGCATTGCGCCTGCTGGCCGGACTGCTGGCNCCAACNGGCGGCAGCGTGACCCGACCGGCNCNNGACCAGATCGGCTTCGTGTTTCAAGACCCGACCTTGCTGGCGTGGAAATCGGCCTATGACAATGTCGCNCTGCCGCTCAAAATTGCCGGCCACACNCGCGCNGATATCGACCNGCGCGTCACTTATGCGCTNGATTTGGTCGGCCTATCGGGGCGCGGCACGGCGTTGCCGCGCGAACTGTCNGGCGGCATGAAAATGCGCGTATCGCTGGCCCGCGCGCTGGCNTCGGAGCCGCGTATTTTGCTACTGGACGAGCCTTTTGCCGCGCTTGATGAGTTAACNCGGCTGCGCCTCGATGATGATTTGTTACNNATCTGGCAGCAGAATANATGCACCGTGGTGTTCGTCACNCACAGCATTTCCGAAAGCGCCTATCTTGCTGAGCGCGTCNGTGTGCTGACACACACCGGCCAATTGGCGCATATTGAAAATCTNTCGCCGCCTGCGANCCGCGAAGATTTCCGCAGTTCGCCNNCCTTTCATCAAGCCATGGGCAATATTGCCGCCGCATTAGGTCACGACTTATCGACTGACCTTTCCTCAAGCCGCGAGGGTGGGTCGTGATGCGTTATTTGCTGCCAGCCTTCGTCGGTGCCGTGACGCTCNGCANTTGGGAAATCTGGGTNGNGCTGGCAAACATCCCGCCCTTCGTGCTGCCTGCNCCGACGGCAATATTTGCCGCGCTTCTGGACANTGCCGACACGCTGTTCAGCGCGCTTCGCGTGACGCTTTACATCACCGCGCTGGCGTTTTTCTGGGCCGTTATNTCGGGCATTGCGCTGGCNGTCGTGTTCACCCGCGCGCGCATGATCGAGATGGCGTTCTACCCTTATGTNGTANCCCTGCAAGTNACGCCGGTGGTGGCGATTGCCCCNCTCATATTAATCTGGGTCGGCTTTGACAATGTTGACCGCGCACTCNTTCTGATCGCTTGGATNGTGGCGTTTTTCCCGATGCTGACCAACACCGTACAGGGCTTGCGCGCNACCGAANCCAGCCTGCACGAATTNATGACATTGTCNCGCGCGCGCTGGTGGCANCGCCTGATTTATCTGGAACTCCCGTCGGCATTTCCATCCATCCTCACAGGGGCGAAAATATCNGGCGGNCTGGCGCTCATTGGCGCGGTGGTGGCCGAGTTTGTGGCNGGTTCGGGCACCAGCACAGGGCTNGCTTGGCGCATTATCGAGGCTGGCAACCGCCTTGAGNTAGCCANCATGTTTGCCGCACTGCTCTTGCTGTCGCTTCTNGGCATCGTCATTTTCTACGCCCTCAGCNTTATNGAATGGCTGGCGCTGCGGNGCTGGCATGAAAGTTTCCAGTCCAAATCCACATAAANTTTATGGATAATTAATTAATTTACATTTNGTTGACGGAATTAACGAAAAACGGCATTATCGGCNCNAATTTCAGAGAAGTTTTTATGGCACAACACAGTTCAAAAGGCGCGCGTTTTCAAGCCGTCACCGCCAACCGTCTGCTTGACGGCGAGGTGGTTTATNTNACCGCCGACAATAGCTGGACGGANNCGTTCGGCGAGGCGGAAATCGCTGACGGGCCGGAAGCCGCCGAAGCCTTACTTGCGCGCGCNGTGCCGGACGGTTTTGAAAAACAGGTGCTTGAACCTTATCTATTTGAAGCCATCGANGATGAAGCCGTCGGGTTTCGCCCGGTAAGCGTGCGCGAAATCATTCGCGCCAAAGGGCCAACCGTNCGTCTCGACCTTGGCAAGCAGGCANGAAATTAAGAACANGTTTAAGAGCAGGGAAAAACATGTATCGCTATGACGAATTCGATCATCAACTTGTCGCCGAGCGGGTTGAACAATTTCGCGGACAGGTGGAACGCCGCGTCAGTGGCGAGCTGAGCGAAGACGCCTTCAAGCCNCTGCGCTTGATGAACGGGGTCTATCTGCAATTGCACGCCTATATGCTGCGGGTTGCCATTCCCTATGGCACGCTGTCATCGCGCCAACTTCGCAAGCTGGCCCATATCGCGCGCGTTTNTGATCGCGGCTACGGGCATTTCACCACGCGCCAGAACATTCAGTATAACTGGCCNGCCCTCGCGCGCATTCCNGATTTGCTGGCCGAGCTTGCCGAGGTTGAGATGCACGCCATCCAGACTTCCGGTAANTGNATCCGCAATGTCACGGCCGACCAATATGCCGGTGCCATTGCNGACGAGATTGAAGACCCGCGCATTATTTCCGAGATTATCCGGCAATGGTCGACCTTCCATCCGGAATTTTCCTATCTGCCGCGCAAGTTTAAAATTGCCGTTACCGGCCACGCGCATGACCGCGCGGCCATCAAGCTGCACGATATTGGCATNGTCATTGTGCGAAATGATNCGGGCGAGGTTGGNTATGAGGTTCATGTTGGCGGTGGNCAGGGGCGCACGCCCTTTATCGCCAAAAAACTCGCCGAATTTGTNCCGAAGGACAAGCTGCTCGCCTATCTGGAAGCGGTNATGCGCGTCTACAACATGCTGGGTCGNCGCGANAATTCCTATAAGGCGCGNATTAAAATTCTGGTGCACGAAACNGGCGAGGAAGAAATGCGGCGGCTGGTCGAGGCGGAATTTGCCCAAATCGACGCCAGCAAAATGCTGGAAGTGCCGCAAGGCGAGATCGACCGCATTGCGCGCTATTTTGAACCACCCGCCTTAGAAACATTGCCCGNCCAAAGCGCCGCGTTCGACGCAAGCCANGGCGAGGATGNGGGCTTCGCGNAATGGTGCCGCACCAATGTGGTGGCGCATAAACAATCGGGNTATGCAATCGTCAATATTTCGCTGAAACCCATTGGCGGCGTGCCGGGTGACGCCACGGATGTNCANATGGAAGAAATTGCCGAGCTTGCCGAGGCCTACTCATTNGACGAAGTGCGCGTCACGCACGAACAAAACCTTGTCTTGCCCCATATTCGCCTCGACGATTTGAAANNCGTTTACGANCGGCTGGTGACGCACGATCTCGCNACCCCCAATCTGGGGCTCATCAGCGANACCATCGCCTGCCCNGGCCTTGATTATTGCAACCTTGCCAATGCGCGCTCGATCCCGCTAGCGCAGGAAATTTCNAACCGNTTTGCCGATCTCGACCGGCAATATGATATTGGCGAACTTAAAATTAAAATCTCCGGCTGCATCAATGCCTGNGGGCACCACCATGTCGGACANATCGGCATTTTGGGCGTCGACAAAAAAGGCACCGAGTTTTANCAGATTTCGCTGGGTGGCTCGGCCGACGAGCNCGCCAGTCTGGGNGATATNACCGGTCGGGCTTTCACCGAAGACACAATCGTCGATGCCATTGAAACGCTGGTCGAAACTTACGTCGATTTGCGCGACNCAGACGANCGCTTCATCGACACTTATCGTCGTGTCGGGCTCANCCCGTTCAAGGAACGTCTTTATGCCGAATAGCAAAAAACTGATTATTGACGGCGCTGAAAGCNCNGATATCTGGCAGCTTGTCGAAGACGNGGCGCCGCTNGCNGAGGCACCGGCCATTNTCTCGCTNGCGCGTCTATGCAGCGAAGGGGCAGAGCTTGCCGCCGCTGGCAAAAAACNNGGCGTTATCTTGCGCGCNGGCNAAAANCAGGGCGAAGACGTTCACGCCCTGCAGCCTTTTNTGGACAATCTGGNCCTCGTCGCCATTGAGTTCCCGGTTTATCGCAATGGCCGTGGCTATTCCGCTGCGCGTATTTTGCGCGAGCAAATGGGCTTTCGCGGCGAAATTCGCGCCGTGGGTGAAGTGCTGTTTGACCAGTGGCAGTTCATGCATCGGTGCGGCATCAACGCGTTTGAAGTCGATGCCGACACCTCACTCGAAGCCTTTCAAGAAGCTTTGGGCGAGTTGAGCGCCGCCTATCAGCCCGCCGCCGACCCGCAACGCGGCATTTTATGGCGGCGGCATAATTAAGCTGCGCCACGTCCCGAAAACATGCGCGCCATAGCGCGCGTCACGCTCAAACCCTCAATATCAAGTGCCGGCGTAATTCCGGAAGCAAGGTCGGCGACAATCTGCGCCGCGCCGTGGCTGAACGTCCACCCCAAGGGCCCATGGCCGCTATTAACATAAAGCCCGGCAACATTTGGCACCGGCCCGATGAGCGGCGCGCCGTCCGGCGTCATTGGCCGGAAACCGACCCAGGGCGACACATTATCGGGCAGCGGCAGGTCGGGAAATAATTCACCCACCCGCGCGCGCATGGCGGCAACGCGCNCNAGTGCAATATCGGNCCGTGCGCCAATCTCGGCAAAGCCAGCCACGCGCAAACGCGCGCCCAGCCGCGAAACCACNAGCCGGTTTTTTAAATCTGTCAGCGATATTTCCGGCGCGGGCGCGCCCTTATCAAGCGGCACGGTTATCGAATAACCCTTAACACCATAAATCGGCAATTTGACCCCTAACGGGGCCAGCAGGTCGCGCGATTTTACCCCCGCCGCCACAATAACGGCGTCGGCCTCAAAGCGCCGTTCTGCGCTCATAACGCCGCGCACTTGTTTATCTTTCCGGATGATTTGCGTCACCGGCATATTGTGGTGGCACACGAAGCGCGCGCGCGCAAATGTGTCGACAAGGCGTTGGGTAAAGACCCGCGCGTCGCCGCTCTCATCGGCCTTGCCCCAAACGCCCCCAGCGAAAAGCCCATTTTTAACCGCTGCTGAAAGCGCCGGTTCTGTGGCGGCAATTTCTTCCGGGCCAAGCCATGAAACCGGCACGCCGCGCGCNGTCTGGTCGCGTATATGGTCGAGATCAATATTGGCACCCGCCGGTACCAGTTGCAAAATCCCCTTCTGGGCGTCGTCATAGGCAAAATCATTGCCCAATTCGGCACGGGTGCGCTGCAAACAAGCCAGGCTGTAACGCGCCAACGCCAGATTACGCATCCGGCCTGCATGATGCGCGCGCGCGCGACTATTTGCCAAAAAAGCCAAGAGCCAGCGCCATTGCGCCGGATCAGCGCGCAAGCGCAACCGGAAGGGCGCATCTGCGCGCCAACTGCGCGCCAGCATTTTCATCGGTAAACCCGGCTGCGACCAAGGCGCGCTTTCGCTCACGGCAATTTGCCCGCCATTTGCAAAACTCGTGCCGCCAGCCAGCGCGTCGCCCGCTTCCAGCAATGTCACCTCATGGCCGTGACGCAGGCAGGCATGTGCTGTCGTCGCACCGATAATGCCGCCGCCGACCACGATAATGTGCATGCGCTTATCCTTCGGGCGGCTCGAAAATCTCGGCGAGCGGTAACGTGCCCTGCGCGTGATAAATCGTGCGGCTGGGAAACGCGAACCCCGTGCCCGCGCCTTCCACAATCTCCTTGATCGCATAAGCGAGGTCTTGTTTTTGCGTCAGCCATTCCTGCCAGTCGGTGGTTTCGGTGAAGCAATAGACCATGATGTCGATGGAGCTGTCGTTGAACCCGTCGACAAAAATCAGGCACGGCACACGGTCATCGCTGATGAAGTTCGCATTATCGTCCAGCCAGCTTTTAATTTGCCCGCAAATGTCGCGCAGCTGGGCAGAACTCGTTTGATACTCCACCCCGATTTGCCAGAAAATGCGCCGGTAATTCATTTCGGAAAAATTAATCAGCGCATAATCAGCAAAGAAATTATTCGGCACCACTACGGGCACCTGGTCGAAACGCCGGATGCGCGTTGAGCGGAAACCGATATCTTCGACCGTGCCCTCGACAATGCTTTCCACCCGCACCCAGTCACCGATTTTGAAGCGGCGCTCGACCAATATGGACACACCCCCCAGCAGGTTTTTGAACAGGTCTTGCGCGCCCAACGCCACGGCGACACCGAACAGCCCGAAGCCGGCAATAATCGGCCCAATCTGAATGCCCCAAATTTGCAAGACCGTGGCCGCGCCGGTGAGGATGATGCCCCAGCGCGCAATCGTCATCAGCCAGCGCACAATTTCCTTCGACAGCAATTCCTCGATACGCCGCAAGCCGAAGAAAACCGGCGGCAGCGCCGAATACAGCGTGGAGAAAATACCAACGGCCAGCAGGCTGCGTAAGATTTTATCNGCGATTTCCGCTGGCAGGCCGGTCAGCCCCAGCGTGCGTTCGGCAAAAAACGCGCCCATAACCAGAAACAGCAATTTAAGCGGTTCTTCGATGGCATCGCGCAAAAGGTCATCGAACTCGGTTTCGGTGCGCTCGGTAATGCGCTCAAGGCGGCGCAGCACAAAACGGGTGAACAGCCCGCGCAAGGCCGCGAAAAACAGAAAAACGCCCAGCGCCAGCATAAGCCGCGTTACGCTGATATCCAGCACGCCGTCGCGCCAGACCTGCGCCAGCATGGTATAAAAGCCTTGCATCGTTTCCGTCATGATTGCCAGTTTCCTTCGACCGCTTCTTCGAGGAAGTGACGCCCCTGTTTGTCTTCGATTTCCACAACCCACATATCGGGGTCGCGCGCAATTTCACGCACTAACATATCCTCTATCTGATCATCCGGTGTCAAATGCGACGCCAGCACCCGCCAGCGGCGCTCGCCGTTCATATCCGTGAACGCGACCAGCAGACCCGACCGCCCGTCCAGCCGGTTGACCCGCACATATATGCCACCAGCATCGGTGTCGCCACGGCGGGCAATAACGCCGATACATTCCGAATTCACCCGACGCACNAGCGCCTGCACATAAATTTCCGCTTTAATGCGCCACATGAGNTTCGGCTTACCATGAAGCGCCCAACGCTGCAAAGTTAAGCGCCGNAAAGTTAAGCGCGGCAAAATATACCACNCGCGCGCCTTGCAGCTTCGCGCGCGGCGGCCTAGTTTGTCCTCGCAAAGAACTGGCATAAGGATTTGGCATGTCGCTGGAAACATTGCTCGCCGATTTCGACCTCTTCGACGACTGGGAAGACAGGTACAAATATATCATTGAGCTTGGCAATACGCTGGAACCGCTGAGCGCGGCAGAACATTGCGATGACAACAAGGTACCCGGATGCGTCAGTCAGGTGTGGCTGGTCACCGAAAAGCAGACCGACACGCTGCGCTTTCGCGGCGACAGCGACGCCCATATCGTGCGCGGTCTGGTCGCCATATTGCTAGACCTTTATTCAGACCGCCCACCTGCCGACATTCTTGCTTTCGACGCGCGCGCCGCCTTTGAGCAAATGGGACTGGGCGAGCATTTAACACCGCAACGCTCAAACGGGTTTTACGCCATGGTTCAGCGCATCCGAAACGATGCCACGGCCTCGCTGGACGTTTGAAGGTCATAAAAAACCGCGAGCCGCGACAGTCCCAGCTTCAGCACCAGCCGACCCGAACGACGCGGTAAGGCGAAAACATTTTCATGGTCTTCCAGCCCGCGCAATTCGCAACACATATCCAGCACAAAATCCGACAGGCCGGGGCCGACATATTCCAGCGCCGCCCGCACCCGCCGCCGCGCGTCAATATAGTGGTGGTCGGTTTCGCTATATCCGCCGCCATCGACATAATCGGGGCGCGACCAGTCCATACAAGTGCGCGCCGGGCCTTGGGCTTTGAAAACATCCGTCTGCAATTGCATACCGGCGGCAAATTCGGCGTCGGATATGCCGAACCGCGACCCGTTCGGTCGCAGCCGCGCCTATGGCAAGGTGCGCGCATCGCTGCAGCGTTTTGAACAGCTCGGCTATATCGAACCTAATCAGCGGATTGGCCGTTCCGAGCTTTATGTGCCGACCCCGGCCATGAAGCGCGCGGTCAATGACTTCGCCAAAAAATTCTGGCCGCATATTCAAAAGGTCAGAAACCAGTCGGCCCGCGTCAAGGATCCTGCGTAGGGATCTTGCGTAAGGGCCCAACATAAAGCCAATAGCCTTCCTCGGAACCAGACTGTATAGTCCGGTCTCTTTANACGNGGAAGTCAGTGTCACAATCATCGGCAACNGAGCGNTTGATNAATCCTTTTTACGCCTATCTNGGGGGCCTNGCCAGTTGGTTCGCCAATATGGGCCTGCAATTCGTGATGATCCCGACGCTGGCGATCATCTATCTCGAAACCTCGGCGACGAAGCTGGCGNTNGTGCANATCANCCTGTCCGGGCCGCAAATTCTTCTGCTGCTTTTCGCCGGTTCGCTGGCNGATCGCACCAATGGACGCACGGTTCTGGTGAACATTCATCTGATCGCCACCATCCCGCCCATGATATTGGGCTGGCTGGTNTGGAGCGGCGGNCTNGAATATTGGCACCTNATCATTTANGCGCTATCGGCGGGGNTCATATCNTCATTTTCNGCNCCCACGCGCGACGCCATGCTGATGCGGGTCACGCAAACAGGNGTGCAAAGTGCTGTGATGATGGCNCTCATCACGCAATTTGTNGCCCAGCTCATCGGCTTTTCGCTGGCCGGGCTTGCCGCGCCGATTGCCGGNCCNTGGGCANTGCTCGCAATGCANGTTGTGGTGATGGCTTTCGGGNTGGCGTGTGCGCTCGCCCTGCCGTCAATGCCACCCAAAGNGCCCGCGCAAGAGCTTGATACCCCCGACCGCGGCTGGCGCACAGGCGTCGACNCTGTCATCCAGTCGCCNACACTCTATCCGGTCATTTTATCGACCATTTCGGTCGGGATATTTTTCATNGGCATATTCATGGTCGCCNTGCCGCTTATCGTGCGAAATGTGTTTGGCGGCGGACAGATGGAAATCAGCATTATGAATTTCTGTTTCTGGGGCGGNACAATCTGCACATCTTTATTACTGTTNCGTNGCCGCCCGATTGAACGGCGCGGCCGCGCCATGGCCTTCGCGCAATTTGCCGGTTCGCTGTCNCTTATCTTGGTGGTGTTTGCNCCCAATTTCGNCACCCTTTGCGCGCTCATCACCTGCTGGGGGCTGGCCGCAGGCGTCAATATGGCAATGGGGCGNACGGTCGTGCAAATCGAAGCNCCCGAACATGCGCGCGCGCGGGTTCTGGCGATTTACAATATGGGCTTTTTGGGNGCCGCCCCGATCGGTGCCATGCTGACCGGGCTCGCCGCCGAGNTGATCGGCCCNCAAGCGGCGACCGGCCTGTTTGCCGGCATGATGCTGGTGTTCACCATATGGTTTATTTTGTNCACACCGGTTTTNCGTATNCGGCGTCACCCNAGCGAGGTCTNACCGNGCCCGCGNTCCGGGTTCACTCGTTCGGGTTCACTCGTTAAAGTCAGGCTCTTCCCACCANGGGTAAAANCCCGGCATATCNGCACTGGGNCTGTCGCTNAATTCGGGCGNGCGCTTTTCGAGAAACGAATTAACCCCTTCTTTGGCATCGCTCTGGCGACCGCGCCCATANATCGCGCGGCTATCGACNCGGTGNGCGGCCATTGGATGGTCGGCACCCAGCATCCGCCANAGCATTTGGCGNGTGATCGATATCGAAACTGGCGCGCTCATCTTTGTCATGGCNCACGCAATGTCGCGGGCACGCTCCAGCAAGTCGGCCTGCGGCACCACTTCGCTCACCAGCCCGCCGGTTAAAGCTTCATCCGCCTTAAACACCTCGCCCGAATAGCACCATTGCAGGGCTTTCGAAATGCCCACAATGCGCGGCAGAAACCAGCTCGAACAGGCTTCCGGCACAATGCCACGGCGCGCAAAAACAAACCCAAAGCGCGCATTTTCCGACGCGATACGCACATCCATCGGCAGCAGCATGGTCGCGCCGACACCAACCGCGGCACCGTTAATGGCCCCGATAACTGGCTTGATGGAATTAAAAATACGCAAAGTCAGCCGACCGCCACTGTCGCGCACGGCCTCGCTGTTCCAGTCAATCGAGCCGTCATCGTTTACAGCCGAGCGTCTTGCCGCGTCGTCCTGCCGTTTGGCATAATCGAAAGTCTTATCGCCTTCGGACAGGTCAGCGCCTGCACAAAACGCCCGCTCGCCAGCACCAGTTACGATAATCGCGCGCACCGTGTCATCGGCGTCGGCCTTGTCAAAAGCGTCTACCATCTCGTGCATCATGCGCGCGTTGAACGCGTTCATGGCGTCGGGGCGTGACAGGGTAATGACCAGCAGGCCATCTTCTTCTTTTTGCGTTTCGATCGTTTGATANTCGGTCATCGCCGTCTCCCTNAANCTGCTTGGACTTGCTCAAAATTTCCATATCTCTATAGTTTCTTCAAGCTGAGAATTAAATGTNGNGNGANCGTTTAACATGCATCCATATATTCACGCGGCAAACCATCCNGAAAAACCCGCCTATATCATGGCCGCTTCANAAGAGGTCGTAACTTATAAACAACTCAATGAGCGTTCCAATCAGATCGCCCATTTGCTGCGCGCGCGNGGGCTCAAACAGGGCGACGGNATCGCTGTTTACATGGAAAACAACGCNCAATATTTCGAGATTTGCTGGGCCGCCCAGCGCGCCGGTCTTTACTNCACCTGCATCTCCTACCGGCTGACGACGCCNGAGGTTGACTATATTGTGCGCGACTGCAAAGCGCGGGCGTTTTTCACCTCTGAATATGTCAAGGATGTGGCCGCCGAACTGNTNCCGATATTGCCGGAACTGGAGGCCATGATAATGGTGAACGGTGCCATTGACGGCTATGAAGATTATCTGCCGCTGCGCGANGCNCAGCCNACNACCCCGATTGCGGATGAAACCCGCGGCCTCGACATGCTGTATTCATCCGGCACNACTGGCCGCCCGAAAGGTATTCGTCGGCCATTGCCGGGCGACGCCATTGACGCCACCGATGCATTGCTCAGTCTGGTCAGCCTCGTCTATCAATTTGATGAAAACACCAGCTATCTGTCGCCCGCGCCGCTCTATCACGCCGCGCCCTTGCGCTACAATATGGCGGTGCAGCAATTGGGCGGCACTTGTATTGTNATGGAAAACTTCGATCCCGAAGCCGCCTTGGCTTTGATCGAGAAACACAAAATCTCGCACAGCCAATGGGTACCGACCATGTTTGTGCGGATGCTGAAACTGCCCGAAGACGTCCGGACAAAATACGATCTGTCGTCGCTGACGACGGCCATTCACGCCGCTGCACCGTGCCCGATACCGATCAAGCACCAGATGATCGAATGGTGGGGGCCGGTGATTTACGAATATTACGCGGGCAGTGAGGGCAACGGCTTCACGGCGATTAATTCCGAAGAATGGCTGGCCCATGAAGGCTCCGTCGGGCGCGCGCTGTTAGGCACAATCCGTATTTGCGACGATGAAGGCAATGAATTGCCTGTCGGCGAAGCGGGCACGATTTTCTTCGAGGCCGCCGATCCCGAAGCGCCAAGCTTTGAATATTACAATGATCCGCAAAAGACCTCCGAGAGCCGCCATCCGGTTCACGCGCACTGGTCAACGCTGGGCGATGTGGGCCGTATCGATGACGAAGGGTTTTTATATCTCACCGACCGCAAGGCTTTCATGATTATTTCCGGCGGCGTGAACATTTACCCGCAAGAAGCCGAGAACGCACTGGTCACGCATCCGAAAGTGGCCGATGTCGCGGTGATTGGCGTGCCCAATGAAGATTTCGGTGAAGAGGTGAAAGCAGTGGTGCAGCCGATAGATTGGAACGAGGCTGGCCCGGAGCTTGAGGCCGAACTTATCGAGTTTTGCCGNGCCCAGCTCGCGGCCATTAAATGCCCGCGCTCGGTGGATTTCGACGAAGAACTGCCGCGCCATCCGACGGGCAAATTATACAAGCGTCTCGTGCGTGACAGATATTGGGGGAAGAGTGATTCAAAAATCGTCTGACCCAAAGACGACCGAAGCACTGGCGCGCGCGCGTGGTCTGGAATTGCCCGAAGACGGCCAGCTTACGCGGGATATGTTTTCGGAAAAATTTGTCGACTTCATGCGCGATGTGTCGCTGGCCCAAGATGCGGGGTTCGAGTTTCGCAGCGACGAAGCGCGCGAGGCCGACCGGATTGCGCTTTTGCAAGACCATCCCGACGGCGAGGATTTATGGTTCTTCGGCTATGGCTCGCTGATATGGAACCCGGCCGTGCTGATTGAAGAAACGCGTGCCGCCACGCTGGAGGGCTTCCATCGGGCGTTTTGCTTGAGCCTTGTAATCGGGCGCGGCACACCACAAATGCCCGGCTACATGCTGGCGCTCGAAGAAGGCGGCACATGCCGCGGTGTCATTCATCGCATTCAGGCCGAAAAAATCGACACCGAAACATGCATTTTATGGCGTCGCGAAATGCTGGGCACCGGCTATCGCAGCGTCTGGGCCGAAGTGCAAACCCCGCAAGGCCCGCAGCGCGTACTTACCTTCATTGTCAACCGCGACAGCCCGCGCTATGTCGGCCAGCCAGATGATGAAACCCTGATTGCTGGCATTGCGCGCGCGGCAGGGCCCATCGGGAAAAATGCCGATTATGTGTTCAGCCTCTGCGAGCANCTCGCGGCCCATGGCACGCCNGACGCANAGCTTGAAACATTAGCCGCNCAAGTGCGTGAATATATGGACAAGATGTCTTGACGCCACGCGACCATGCCGTCACATTTGGCTAAATTAAACGAGGAGTNTTGACATGAAAGTTTTTGAAAATCTGGANGCGTATGCGGCCGAAGTTGGCAATGAGATTGGCGTCAGCGAGTGGATGGTCATTGATCAGGATCGGATCNATAAATTTGCNGAAGCAACCGGCGACCACCAGTGGATCCATCTTGACGGCGAACGCACGCAGCGCGAACTGGGCATGCCGACCATCGCGCACGGCTTTTTGACCCTGTCGCTGCTGGCCTCCCAAGATTTGCAAATCTCCGGCGTTAAAAGCGTGACCCGCGGCATTAACTATGGCTCGAACAAAGTGCGCTTNACCANTATGGTGCCGGTCGGTTCGCGCATTCGCCTGCGAAACTCGCTAAAATCCGCCGAACCCAAAGCTGGCGGCACGCTGTTCACCAGCGAGGTTAAAATTGAAGTCGAAGGTCAGGAAATGCCGGCNCTGGTGGCGGAATCACTGACCCTGTTGTTCGAATAGACCCGAGNTGCATTGATGGGAAAAAAGCAGGNCAATACCGTCTGGCCGGTGAGCAAGGATGACGCCGANTGGCGCAACCAGCTAACNCCGGAACAATATTATGTAACCCGCGAGGCGGGAACCGAGCGTGCGTTTTCCGGGCNGGATTGGGACACGAAAACGCCCGGCACCTATCATTGTATTTGTTGCGATCAGCCGCTGTTTGTTTCCNANACGAAATATGACAGCGGCACGGGCTGGCCGAGCTTTTTTCAGCCGGTCACGCCCGANGCGGTTGCNNAGCGCGCGGATAATACGCTGTTCNTGCGGCGCACAGAAGTTGTGTGTAGNAATTGCGGCGCGCATCTNGGCCATGTGTTTCCCGACGGCCCGCCCCCNACCGGCCAACGCTATTGCATGANNGGCACNGCCATGCGGNTTGNGCNCGCNAACGGGC
>NZFC01000026.1 GCA_002689195.1 Rhodobiaceae bacterium
CACCATCACCCATTTGGCGCGCAACAATACCGATGCCGCGCTTACGCTTTACCCATTTGCTCAGATCACCCGCACGGGCCGCCCGCAAACCAGCAATCTGTTTATTTTGCACGAGGGTGCCATCGGGTTTTTCGGCGAAGAAGGGCTGGATGAACTGGACTATGACGACCTGATTGACGAACGGGTGGTTTCAAAACAGGCCGATGCGGGCTGGCTTGGCATTACCGACAAATATTGGGCGACGGCGATTATTCCACCGCAGGATGCGGGCTTTTCCGCGCGCTTTACCGGCGATAGCGCCGATGAGCGCACGGGCGAGGTGTTTCGCGGCGACTATCTTTTGGCCGGACGCACCATTTCTGCCGGTGCCGAAACCGCGCTTGTGACCCAAGTTTTTGCCGGTGCCAAACTTGTCGATCTGGTTGACGGTTACGCCACAGACGGCATCACACGCTTTGATTTGCTGATCGATTGGGGCTGGTTTTATTTCCTGACCAAGCCGATGTTCCGCGCCTTACAATTCTTCTACGGTCTGGTCGGCAATTATGGTGTCTCCATTCTTATCGTCACCGTACTCATCAAGGCAGTGTTTTTCCCGCTCGCCAGCCGGTCTTACGAAACCATGGCGAAAATGAAAAAATTGCAACCGCGCATGCTGCAAATCCGCGAGCAACATAAAGATGACAAACAGGCCCAGCAGCAGGAATTAATGAAAATATACCGCGAGGAAAAGCTGAACCCGCTGGCGGGGTGCTTGCCGATTTTGCTGCAAATTCCGGTTTTCTTCGCGCTGTATAAAGTGCTGTTCGTGACCATTGACATGCGCCACCAGCCGTTTTTTGGCTGGATTACCGATTTGTCGGCTCCCGACCCGACCTCGCTGTTCAACCTGTTCGGCCTGATACCGTGGGACCCGCCCATGTTCTTAATGTTGGGCGTCTGGCCGGTGCTGATGGGTGTGACCATGTTCATTCAAATGCAGATGAACCCGCCGCCGCCCGACCCCATTCAGGCGCGCATGTTCCAAATTCTGCCGATTTTCTTCACCTTTATTCTGGCAAGTTTTCCCGCCGGGCTCGTCATTTACTGGGCGTGGAATAATTTCCTGTCGATTTTGCAGCAGGGGCTGATTATGCGCCGCAATGATGTAGAAATTGAACTGCTTGCCAATATCGGCTTTTCGGGCCGGGCGCAGAAGCAGTCCGGTGACGGCAGCGGTGATGGAACCCGCTGACACAGACACACACGCTGCTGCGGGCCACCTCGCTGCTGCGGGCAAGTGGCTGTTTGCCCGCGGATGCGAGTTCCGGCTGGGGGTGGTCAATGTCGACGCCCTGCCACCAGCGGACAGGCCGGAAGTGGCGTTTGCTGGCCGCTCCAATGTCGGCAAATCAAGCCTGCTCAATGCAATTACCAACCAGAAAGCACTGGCGCGCACATCAAACACGCCGGGGCGCACGCAAGAGCTTAACTTTTTTATGCTGGCCCCCGGCCTTCAGGCGCATGGCCTTGAGGGGGCCGCCTGGCTGGTGGATTTGCCGGGCTATGGCTATGCCCGCGAGAGCAAAACCAAAATTGCGGCATGGAACAGGCTGCTCGAACAATATTTGCGCGGACGGCCGAACTTGCGCCGCGTATTCGTGCTGGTGGACAGCCGGCANGGCCTCAAAGCCAATGATTTGGCGATGATGGATGATTTTGACCGCACCGCGGTTTCCTATCAGGTCGTGCTCACGAAATCCGACAAAATCAGCCACACCGCGCTTGCGACGGTTATCGAGAAAACCCACAACGCACTGAGCAAGCGGGTGGCGGCGCATCCTGAAATTATTGCCACCTCCAGCGAAAAGGCGCTGGGCATTGACGATGTGCGCGGCGCGATTGCTGGTCTGGTTGAACTGGATGCTTTGGGCTATAACCGCGAGACGTAATGTTAACATTGACGACTGGGCAAATTGACGACTGGGCAAATTGGCGACTTAGTGGATCAACGACATGGCAGATTTCAGATGAGTTCAAAACCCAAAATAAAAAACGGGACAAAAAAACCGGCATCTTCGGATGACTGGATAGCACAGGCCCATGTTCTGACGGAGGCCCTGCCCTTCATGCAACGCTATGACCGCAAAACCGTGGTCATCAAATATGGCGGCCATGCCATGGGCGATGCCGAGCTGGCGGGCCAGTTTGCGCGCGATGTTGTGCTGCTCAAGCAATCGGGCGTCAATCCGGTTATTGTGCATGGCGGCGGGCCGCAAATTGCGTCCATGCTGGAACGGTTGAACATTAAAAGCCGGTTCTCCGGGGGCTTGCGGGTGACGGATGCCGAGACGATCGAAGTTGTGGAGATGGTTCTGGCAGGTGCGATCAACAAGCAGATTGTCACCGCGCTCAATCAAGCCGGTGGCCGCGCGGTGGGGCTGTCGGGCAAGGATGGCGATTTAATCGTTGCCACGAAAACCAAGGCGCGCAAGCGCGCCGCCCAGTCAAATGTCGAAAAGGCGGTCAA
This sequence comes from Rhodobiaceae bacterium, assembly GCA_002689195.1. Taxonomy (GTDB): domain Bacteria; phylum Pseudomonadota; class Alphaproteobacteria; order RS24; family RS24; genus UBA7378. The sequence goes on from NZFC01000026.1 coordinate 2,510, forward strand.
TCTGGGCTTTGTCGGCACGCCGAAGAAAATCAATACAGATATTCTCGACACCATGCTGGCCTCGGACATTATTCCCGTTATTGCGCCCATCGCCACCTCGGAAAAAGGCCAGACCCTCAACGTCAATGCCGATGTTGCAGCCGGCGCGCTGGCCGCCGCGTTAAAGGCCGAGCGCTTGTTAATGCTGACGGATGTGAAGGGTGTGCTGGACGCCAAAGGCAAAATTATCCCGCGCCTGTCGCAAGCGCGCGCGCGCACGCTGATCCGCAATGGCACGGCAAAGGACGGCATGATCCCGAAACTGGAAACCGCCACCGCCGCGGTTAAAAACGGCGTTAATGCAACCGTCATACTGGATGGCCGTGTACCCCATGCGATTTTGCTCGAGCTTTTCACCGAGCTGGGCGCTGGCACATTAATCGAATAGGACGTCAGGTGGTTTTTCGCATCACCCGAAAATTTGGCTTGATGGCGCGCCACGCGCCCCGTTCCACGGTCGCGGCGTGTCTGGCGGCTGCGATGGTATGCCTTGGCATGCTCGCGCCCGCGCCCGCCCATGCCAAATTGCGGCTGTGCAATGAAACCAGCTATGTGCTTTCTGTCGCCACCGCGTTTCAGCTTGGTTTGGCGAGCAAAACCGAAGGTTGGCAGTCGGTTCTGCCCGGCGCTTGCAAGACGGCGCTGAAAAATATTCCCGACGGTGCTGGTGCCTTTGTGCACGCGGTTTCGCATCCGGCGCACAGTGCCGACAAGCTGGTGTTTGACGGCAGCGAGCGGTTTTGCATTGGCCCGCGCGAGCGCCGCTTCACGATTGAAGGTCGACGCGAATGCCGCAAGCGCGGCCATGTTTCGGCGAATTTCGCGCCNGTGGAAATGGATGCGACGCGCCCGACNGTCACCTTTACCGAAGACGATAATTTCGGGCGACTGGCGGTGATGGCGGGCATTCAGCGCCTGCTGGGTGATATTGGCTATGAGACCGGCACGATTGACGGCTTTGGCGGGGTCCGCACGCGCGAGGCAATTTCGGCGTTCAAACTGCGCTACCAGATACGCGGCAATCCCAGCAATTCCGACCTGCTGGCGCGCCTGCTCGATACCGCAGCCGANCAGTCTGAAGAGCGCGGGCTCATCATGTGCAACAAAACCGATTATCTGGTTTGGGCCGCGACCGGCATTGTGCGCGANGACAGTTTCGAAAGCCGCGGCTGGCACCGCATNGACGCCAAAGACTGCGCGCAAGTCATTAACGGNAATCTCGATNACAAATATTATTTCTATTATGCCGAAGCGGTGACCGACACCGGACGCCAAGCCGTGCGCGCCGGTCGGCCGGTTTTGTGGCAGGGCGATTTCACCATGTGCACAAAATCCACCCGCTTTGTGATCAATAACCGCGAAGACTGTCAGGCGCGCGGGCTGGATGCGGCCAAGTTTCGCCGCATCGATACCGGCACGGCGCGCAAATGGCGGGTTAATCTGGACTGACAGTGCATGGAAAAATTCTCCGACATTGACGCTTGGGTTTTCGACCTCGACAACACCTTGTATCCGGCGCAGCACAATTTATTCGCGCAAGTCGACAAGCGCATGACGGCGTTTATTCAAGACGCCTTGTCGGTGTCGCGCGAGGAAGCCTATCGCTTGCAAAAAGATTATTTGCGCGATTACGGCACCACGCTGGCCGGACTAATGAACCGGCATAATATGGCGCCCGATGCGTTTCTTGATTTTGTGCATGACATTGATGTCAGCGTGCTGGCACCCGACACCGCCTTGCGCGACATGATTGACGCCCTGCCCGGGCGCAAATTCATTTTTACAAACGGCACGCAAGACCATGCGACCCGCGTTGCCACGCGGCTGGGCATTGGTGATTTGTTTCACGATATTTTTGACATTGTTAGCGCAAATTATGTGCCCAAACCCAATGCACAGATTTATCCGGCCATGCTCGCGCAATTTGGCATTGAAGCGCAGCGCAGCGCGTTTTTCGAGGACATGGCCCGCAATCTGCCACCGGCGCGCGCGCTCGGCATGACCACGGTTTTGCTGCGCGACGCCGATACGCCCGATTATGGCGGGCCAGTGGGGGATGAGCATATCGACCATCACGCGCCCGATGTGAAAGACATTCTCGCGCGCATTCTTGAGCATTTAGGGCGCGCGTCTGGCTGAGCCTGCGGTTAAAACGCGCAATGCGTTGACTTGCCGCCTTGGGCTGGTAAGTATCGCGTGATAAATTTGGCCAAATTCGGAGCACAGCGATGAAGCTTGAAGAACTGGAACACACAATCGACGCCGCATTTGAAGATGCCGCCGCGCTGACACCCGACACGCAAGGCGACATTCGTGACGCCGTAGACACCGCGCTCGACCTGCTGGATGCGGGCACGGCGCGCGTGGCCGAAAAAATCGGCGATAACTGGCACGTTAATCAATGGCTCAAAAAGGCGGTTTTATTGTCTTTCCGGCTGAACGCCATGACCACCATCTCCGCGGGCCCGAATGATGCCAGCTGGTGGGACAAAGTGCCGTCCAAATTTGAAGGCTGGGACAGCGCGCGCTTCACCGAAGCCGGTTTTCGCGCCGTGCCAAACTGCGTGGTGCGCCGCTCGGCCTATATTGCGCCGGGCGTGGTTTTAATGCCGAGTTTTGTCAATCTGGGTGCCTATGTCGACAGCGGCACCATGGTCGACACTTGGGCGACCGTCGGCTCATGCGCGCAAATCGGCAAAAATGTGCATATCTCCGGCGGCGCCGGTATTGGCGGCGTGCTAGAGCCTTTGCAGGCCAATCCGGTGATTGTGGAAGATGGCTGCTTTATCGGCGCGCGCTCCGAGGTCGCCGAGGGCGTGATCGTGCGCGAGGGCGCGGTTTTGTCGATGGGGGTTTTCATCACCTCCTCGACAAAAATTGTCGACCGCGCGACGGGCGAAATTCACCGTGGCGAAGTACCGGCCTATTCGGTTGTAGTGCCCGGCTCATTGCCCGGCGGCCCCGACCAGCCCGCGCTGTCATGCGCGGTTATCGTCAAAACCGTCGACGCGCAGACACGGGCAAAAACCTCCGTCAACGATCTTTTAAGGGACTAACATGACACTCGACCCCGTCCAGCTTGCCGCCGATCTCATCCGCTGCCCGTCAGTGACACCAGCCGATGCTGGTGCGCTCGATGTGCTGCAAGGCGCGCTGGAAGCTCTGGGCTTTACCTGCACGCGCCTGCCGTTTGAAGAAGACGGCACCCCGCCGGTCGACAATCTTTACGCGCGGCTGGGCGAGGCGGCCCCGAATTTCTGCTTTGCCGGCCATACAGATGTTGTGCCCGTCGGCACGCAAGATGACTGGCAGGTCGACCCGTTTGCTGGCATACAAAAGGACGGGTTTTTATGGGGGCGCGGCGCGGCCGACATGAAAGGCGCGATCGCGGCTTTTGTCAGTGCCGTCAGCGCGCATCTTGACGGCGGGCGCGACATAAACGGCTCGATTAGCCTGCTAATCACCGGCGATGAAGAAGGCCCCTCCATTAACGGCACGCGAAAAATGCTCGACTGGTTGAACGCGCGCGGCGAAGTCATTGATGATTGCGTCGTCGGCGAGCCGACCAATCCCGACCAGCTTGGCGACATGATCAAAATCGGGCGGCGCGGCAGCGTCAATGGCATCATTACCGTGAACGGCGCGCAGGGCCATGTGGCCTACCCGCATCTCGCCGCCAATCCGGTGCCGCAACTGGCCGCCATGGTCAATCATTTGTCACAATCATCGCTCGATGCTGGCACTGAGCATTTCCAACCTTCCAATCTGGAAATCACCAGCTTCGATGTTGGCAATGCGACCACCAATGTTATTCCGGCGCAGGCCGTAGCGCGTTTCAATATCAGATATAATGATAGCTGGCAGGCCGATACCATTACGGACTGGATACACGCACGGCTTGATGAAAGCGCGGGTGCCAGCGGATACGAGCTTGCGCTTGAGCATACCGGCGATTGTTTTTTGACCGCGCCGAATAGCTTCGTCGAAAGCCTGAGCGCCGCCGTGCACTCAGTGACTGGCAAACAGCCCGAATTGTCGACAAGCGGCGGCACATCCGACGCCCGCTTTATCAAAGATGCCGCGCGGGTGGTTGAATTTGGTTTGGTCGGCAAAACCATGCATAAGGTCGATGAACGCGTCCGGCTCGACGACATCAAGCAGCTCGCGCAAATCTACACGCATTTGCTGGATACTTATTTTTCCTGAGACTTATTTTCTTGAGGCCTATTTTTTAGGTTCAACAAGCATGTCGTCTGGATAATCCACCGACATGAAGGTGAGCCCATGCGCGGGCGCAACCGGCGCGCAGGCCCGCCGGTCGGCGGCTTCCAGCGCGGCTTTCATATCCTCCGGCTGCCATTTGCCCTGTCCGACAAGTTTGAGCGCGCCAGCCATTGAGCGCACTTGGCTGTGCAGGAACGAACGCGCGCGCGCCACAATATCTATGCCCGCATCACTGGCCGAGACATCCAGCACATCCAGCGTGCGTAGGGGCGAATTTGCCTGACACTGGCTGGCCCGAAAAGTCGAGAAATCATGCTTGCCAAGCAGATATTGGCTGGCTTCGCGCATGGCTGCGACATCGAGCGGTTGCGGCACCCACCATGCCTGATCGCGCGCCAGCACCACCGGCGCGCGCTGCGATATGATGCGATAGCGATAATGGCGCGCCAGCGCCGAAAACCGCGCGTCAAAATCAGCGCGCGCATAATATGCCGCGCGAACCGCCACCGGCGACGGGCGCAGATGAAAATTGACCCCGTCGCGCACGCGGTCCGGTTGCGGCGCGGTTTCCAAATCAATATGGGCCACCTGCCCGCGCGCATGCACGCCGGAATCCGTCCGCCCCGCCCCGTAAACCGTCACTGTTTCACCGCAAAATAATTTAATAGCCTCGCGCAACGCGTCCTGCACGGCGCGCCCGTCGGCCTGGCTTTGCCATCCGCAAAACGCAGCCCCGTCATATTCGATGACCAGACGATAGCGCATGGGCTAGAGCCGTTGCCCGGGCACAATGAGGCCGCCATTCATGAAATCCGCGCCGTCCATAGCCGCTTTACCGGCCCGTTGCACGCGCTCAAGGCGCACGCCACCTGTCCCGCAGGCAATGACCGGCGCGTCCGTCATAACCTGCCCAGCCGGGCCGTCCACATCAACGGGCGTTGCCGCCAGCACTTTGACGCGCGTGCCGTCGACCTCAAACCAAGCGCCCGGAAACGGCGACAGGCCGCGAATATGGCAGTCAATCTCACGGGCGGGCCGCGTCCAGTCAATGCGCGCCTCGGCCTTGTCTATTTTATCGGCATAGCAAACCCCGTCATCGGGTTGGGGCACGCGCGTCAACTCATCTGCCGCTGCCATCGCTTCGGTAATGGCAGCCGCGCCCAAATCGGCAAGCCGCGCATGCAGGCTTTCGCTGGTGTCATCGGCAGTGATCGGCGTTTCACGGGTTTCAAGCAGGGGGCCGGTATCCAGCCCCGCCTCCATTTGCATAATGGCGACGCCAGTTTTTTTATCGCCCGCCATAATCGCGCGCTGAACCGGCGCGGCACCACGCCAGCGCGGTAGCAATGAGGCGTGAATATTCCAGCACCCCAAACGCGGCACCGCCAAAACACTCTGCGGCAAAATCAGCCCATAGGCGACGACGACCGCCAGTTCGCACTCCAGCGCGGCGAAGGCCTCAACGGTTTCGGGCGACTTAAAATTTTGCGGAGCCTGCACTTCCAGACCCAGCGCATCGGCGGCGCTTTGAACCGGCGAGGGCGTTTGCTTCAGCCCGCGCCCGGAAGCTGCGGGCGGGCGCGTGTAGACACGCAAAATCTCGTGACCGGCGGCATGAATGGCGTGCAGTGCTGGAACCGAAAAAGCCGGTGTTCCCATGAAAACGACACGCATGGGCGACCTATTCAGCGCTCGCCGCGTCGCGCTCGGCCTTGGCGATTTTTTTCAGAACAATTTGGCGCTTCAGCCGCGACAGCCGATCGAGAAAAACAATGCCTTCCAGATGATCCATCTCGTGTTGGATGCAGGTCGCCAGCAAGCCGTCGCATTCCAGTTCCTGCGACTGCCCGTCATAATCCAGAAAAGCGACGCGGCATTGCGCCGGACGCGCGACATCATCATAAAAACCGGGCACGGACAGGCAGCCCTCCTGATAATTGCGCGTTTCTTCCGACGCCCAGACGATTTCGGGATTTACGAAATAACGCGGGCCCGTCTCGCCCAAAACCTCTTCGGGGTCTTCTTCCAAGTTTTCTTCCGTATCTTCTTGCGCCTCGACATCGGCCTGCATGCGCTGGCTGATATCCATCACAATAACGCGGTCCGCCACGCCCACCTGAATGGCCGCCAAACCGATGCCATTGGCGTCATACATGGTTTCCAGCATGTCATCCATCAGCGCGCGGGTGTCGTCGGTCACTTCCGTGACGCGTTGCGAAACGGTTTTGAGCCGCTTGTCCGGCACCTCGATAATCGGTCGAATTGTCATGACTTTGAGATAAGCCCTGCGGCGGCACCCGTCAAGCGAGCGCACGAATCGGCTACACTGGGCCCATGCTTGAAAATGCTCTGTTTTTGGGATTGCTGATCGGCGCAATTTTCGGTCTGGGCGCTGCGGTGCTGGCCTTGCGCTTGCGCGCGCGCGATACGCACGACCCAGAACCCGCGCCCGATCCAATGGTGCAGAAAATCACCGAAACCGTGGAACAGATGGCCCGCGCGCAATCGGAGTTGACGGGTCGGCTGGACGGCATGGCCGCCGCGCAGGAAACCGCGCGCGGCGAACTGACCCGCACCATGACCGAGCAATTGACCCAAGTTTCCAAAACCGTGGCCGATAATCTGAAAGATACCGGCGAGCGCACCACGCGCACGCTGGGCGATTTGGGCCAGCGTCTGTCGCTGATTGACAAGGCGCAGCAGGAAATTACCGCGCTGTCGGGCCAAGTGGTCGAATTGCAGCAAATCCTCGATAACAAGCAGGCGCGCGGCGCATTTGGCGAGGCGCAACTGGCCGATATTGTGCGCGACGGGCTGCCGGAAACCGCTTACGCGTTTCAGCACACATTGTCAAACGGGCGGCGCGCCGACTGTCTCATCCGCCTGCCGAACCCGCCGGGGCCGGTGGTGGTGGACAGCAAATTTCCGCTTGAGGCCTATCAGCGATGGCGCGGCGCGGAAAATGACGAGGCGGCGCGCGCTGCGCTTGCCGCCTTGCGGAGCGATACCCAAAAACACGCCACTGATATTGCCGAACGCTACATTATTCCCGGCGAAACGGCGGATGCCGCGCTGATGTTTTTGCCTTCAGAAAGTGTGTTTTCCGAATTGCACAGCCGCCTGCCCGATCTGGTGGATAAATGCCGCGCCATGCGCGTCTATCCGGTTTCGCCCAACACCATGGCGCTGACGCTCAACACCGTGCGCGCCATTATGCGCGACGTTAAAATGCGCGAACAGGCGGGCCTTATCCAGAATGAGGTGCGCGTTTTGATGGAAGATGTGGCGCGCCTGAATGATCGCATCGGCAAGCTGCGGTCGCATTTCGGGCAGGCCGAAAAAGACATTGAATTGATCGAGACTTCGGGGCGCAAAATTAGCTCGCGCGGCGAACGCATTACCGGTGTCGAACTGGAAGATAAAACGGAAGACAAAACGGAAAACGAAACGGAAGACGGGCAAAATAACGGGCTCAACCTGCCAGACCCCTCAGACGATTAATCTGTCGCACGAAAAATTTGGGTCTTATGTCTCGCGGCGCGATCGCATGGCCGCAATCAGCGTGCCGTCGTCGAGATAATCAAGCTCACCCCCAACCGGCACACCATGGGCCAACCGCGTGATGGTGAGCGACAAGGGCGCCAGCATGTCGGAAATATAATGCGCCGTGGTCTGCCCCTCGACCGTGGCGTTGGTTGCCAGAATAACCTCGCGCACGCCATCGGCTTTGCAGCGTGCCTGAAGGCTGGCAAGGTTCAACTCCTCCGGCCCGATACCGTCCAGCGCCGACAGCGTGCCGCCCAGCACATGATAGCGCCCCTTCAAGGCTTTGGCGCGCTCAAGCGCCCACAGATCGCCGACATCTTCCACCACGCAGATAACCGACCCATCGCGGCGCGGGTCGGCGCAAATGGCGCACGGGTCTTGCGTGTCGATATTGCCGCAAATCGTGCAGGTTTTTATGGAATCGCGGGCCGCCGCCAATGCCGCCGTCAACGGGTCGAGCAGCGCCTCGCGGCGGCGCATCAGGGTCAACACGGCACGGCGCGCTGAACGCGGCCCAAGCCCGGGCAGGCGCGCGAGATATTTCACCAGCTCCTCAATCTCATCACCCGCCATGGCTTACGCGTCTTCTCCGCCAATATCAGCGTCACTATCCGTNTCGGTATCGGTATCGGCGGGCGACAGAGCCGGCTCATCAAGCTCGGTTATCGCCTCGATACGGGCATCGGGAAACACATCAAGCGCGGCTTTGACCAGAGGGTCTGCCATTGCCGCCTCATGGCGAATATCTGCCGCCGTCTGGCGACGCGACGCAATGGTCTGGTCGCCANCTTCCCCCGACAGGGAAACCATCCAGTTCTGCCCCGTCCACTCGCGCAGCTTGCGGGTCAGGTCTTGGGCAATATTTGCCTGCTCTCCGGCAAGGCGAATTTCCAACCGCCCGCCCTTATCGGCCTGTGCCGCCTCGAAGCGCACCAGATGCACACCATGTTCCAGCGCGTGTTTTAAACCCAGATCGCGCTTTTCACTGACCAATTCCAAAAGCGCCTCAAAGCTCTGAAGTAGCCGGATTTGCNCGGCTGGCTCGGACGTAGCCGATACGGGGTCNACCGCCATTGCCTCCTCCGGTGCAGCCCCCAGCGCAACCGGCGCAGCAGACCCGCCTGAAGCAGAGGGCAAAGATGGGCCGCCTGAAGCAGATGATGGAGAAGGTGTCGGGGAAGCTTGTGCCGAAGGTGTCGGCGCGGGGTTTGCGCTTTCATATTGGCGCACCAGTTCATCCGGCGTCGGCGCGTCGGCCATATGCGCCAGTCGAATTAAAACCATTTCCGCCGCGGCGCGGGCATTGAAAGCGCTTTGCGTTTCCTCATGGCCTTTCAACAAANCCTGCCACGCCCGCGACAGCACCCGCGTTGACAACATTTCCGCTGCTGAGCGACCGCGTGCGCGNGCGCTTTGCGAAAAGCTCACATCATCATCGGCACCGGGCACATATTTCAGCCGCGTGATCCAATGCGTCAGTTCGGCAAGGTCGGCAATGATGACGGCCGGGTCTGCGCCCAGTTCATATTGCGCCTGAAATTCGGCCAGCGCTTCGGGCAATTGGCCGCCCATAAGCATCTCAAACAGGTCAAACACCCGCCCGCGATCAGCCAGCCCCAACAGGCCGCGCACGGTTTCCGCATTGAGCGCATCGCCCGCATCGCCCGCATGGGCCAGCGCGCGGTCGAGCAATGAGAGCGCATCGCGCGCCGAACCGTCAGCAGCGCGCGCGATTANCGCCGTCACTTCATCATTGAGCTTTATGTCTTCGGCGGCGCACACCTTATCCAGAAGAGCGCTCGTATCTTCCGGCGTCAGACGCCGCAAATCAAACCGCTGGCAGCGCGACAGCACCGTCACCGGCACCTGCCGAATTTCGGTGGTTGCGAAAATGAACTTCACATGCGCGGGCGGTTCTTCGAGCGTTTTCAAAAGCCCGTTAAACGCGGCCTTTGAGAGCATGTGCACTTCGTCAATAATATAGACCTTGAAGCGCGCCGCCGCCGGTGCGTAGCGCACATTTTCGATAATCTCACGAATATCGCCAATGCCGGTGCGCGAGGCGGCGTCCATTTCAATCACATCAACATGGGAACCATCCATAATGGCTTCACAATGCGTGCCGGGTTGAGCGAGGTTGATGCTCGGCGCGTCCACCCCGTCGCCGGTGTAATTCAGTGCGCGCGCGAGAATGCGCGCCGTCGTCGTCTTGCCGACACCACGCACACCGGTCAGCATAAAGGCATGGGCGATGCGCCCTGTCTCAAAAGCATTGGTCAGGGTTCGCACCATGGATTCCTGACCGATCAGATCGTCGAAATTGCGGGGCCGGTATTTGCGCGCCAGCACTTTGTAATCAGCGCCCGACTGCACATCGTTCTGCGCGTCCGCCTCGGCCAGCATGTCAAAGCCCGGCGCATCGGCATCAATCACCGGTGCGCTGTCGCTTGCTTCGTTTTCCGGCGGTTGGTTTTCGTCTTGCGTCATAAAATCGGAGATAACTCTTATGGACGCCCATCGGCTGTGTTTTTCGTCTGGGCGTGTTCGTTTTGGCACCGGGTGGGAGACTGGACAGGCAACCCGCACCGAACTCGTTAGGGCTGCTTCCTTCCGGACCTGACCCGGTTGGCGAGGGATGCGTCTGCCGCCAATCTCCCAACCCATTTATAGCAGAGACGCGGGCCGACGACAGCCCGAAGTTTTAAAACCATACACATAAATCGGCACACCAATCTGCCCGCGCGCATGTCGAGCAATACGCAAATTTGCTTGCCCGCGCCCGTGCGCCCATGGCACGTTACGATTAATCTTCCGACATTTACGAGTTGCCCATGCCCTTGCCAAACAATCCCATCATGTTCGCCAATAACCCGCTGGACCGCGCCGGAAATTTGCGCCGCGACCCCGATTGGGTGAAAGCACAACAGGCCGATGAAACGGCGCTTTTTGTACCTTTGTGGCAATTATGCCCGCTGGTTCTGCCGGAGATGGCGCAAGGCGACGGGCGCGATGTCGGCTGGTTGCCGCGCGCCGCATTGGCGGATGCCGTGGACGCGCAGACAATGATGATATTTCTGGGNATTAACCGGCGCGGCAAACCGCTATTTGCCGCCGATGTCAGCCGTTTGAGCAACCCCGAAGATGATGGGCCGTTTCGCGGGCTNGGCGTGTTTGAAGATGTGCGCGCGCTGGCCGCTGCCGGCGATATGCCGGATACGGAGCTGGCGATATTGGCGCAGGCCAAAGCCATGCTCGATTGGAATTTGCGCCACCGCTTTTGCAGCCAGTGTGGCAGCCCGACAGCCATGGCCGAAGCCGGCTATAAGCGGGTTTGCGATAATTGCGGGGCCGAGCATTTTCCGCGCACCGACCCGGTGGTTATCATGCTGGCAACCCATGAANANGCGTGTCTGGTGGGACGCCAAAAAGGTTGGCCCGACGGCATGTTTTCAAGTCTGGCCGGATTTATGGAACCGGGCGANACCATTGAAGAGGCCGTCGCCCGCGAGATGCAGGAAGAGGCGGGCATCGACATTACCCGCGTGCGCTATTTCGGAACCCAGCCTTGGCCGTTTCCGGCCTCAATGATGATCGGGTGTCTGGCCGAGGCCGCCGGTCGTGACATTACGCTGGACGATGAGGAACTTGAAGAAGCGCGCTGGATCAGCCGCGAAGATGTGCGCCGTGCGATGAACGGCGACGGGCCTATCGGCGTGCCGCCGCGCATGGCAATCGCGCATCAATTGATGAAGGCTTTTGCCGACGGCGAGGGTTAGCCCGAATAAATCAGTCGCCGCGCAAATCGGCGCGTTCCGGTGCGGCTTTGTAAACGCCCAGAATATCCATTTGCGAGCAATAGAAATTCAGCTCTTCCAGCGCTAAGCGCACCGGAACATCTTCGGGATGGCCCTCAATATCGGCATAAAACTGCGTNGCNAGNAATCCGTTTGGCTGATAGCTCTCCAGCTTGGTCATATTGACATTATTGGTGGCAAACCCGCCCAGCGCCTTGTAAAGCGCCGCNGGCACATTGCGAACGCGGAAAATAAAACTGGTGATGACATCGCCATCTTCGGGCACGGCATCATCGGGGCTGGCCGACATAATGAGAAAGCGCGTGGTGTTTTGCTGNCTGTCTTCAATATTTTCGCGCAACACATCAAGCCCGTAAATTTCACCAGCCAGCTTGCTGGCAATCGCGCCATGCCCGGNTTCGTTAGCCTCGGCCAATTCGCGTGCGGCACCGGCCGTATCAGCCGAAACCATCGGTTTTAAATCNAATTCACCNATGAGATTGCGGCACTGNCCCAGCGCCATTTCGTGGCTGTGAACATGGGTCAGCGTGGCTTCGGGCGCGCCCTTGAGGNCCAAGAGGCAATGATTGACGCGCATGAAATGTTCGCCGGTAATATAAAGGCCGGAGCCGGGCAGCAAACGGTGAATATCGGCCACGCGCCCCGCCACGGTGTTTTCGACAGGGATCATGGCAAGCGCCGCCGCACCCTCGCGCAACGCCGCGAAAGTCTGCTCGAACGTGGCACACGCCATTACGTCCATNTCTGGATAGCAATCTTGGCAGGCTATNTGCGAGTTGGCNCCAGCTTCGCCCTGAAATGCAATTTTGCCCATCGTCAATTTCCTTTCGGGCCACTGTGCCCTGTCAAAATTCTATTNGCAAGTTCAAGATCTTGCGGAGTATCGACCCCGACGGGCACGGTATCCACGCAAGCCACGCCTATNCTCATGCCCGCTTCCAGCGCGCGCAATTGCTCCAAGCGTTCGCGCTGTTCCAACACGGATGGCGGCAGCGACACAAAATTCGCCAAGGCCGCGCGCTGATAAGCATAAATGCCAATATGATGGTAGAGCGGCCCCTCGCCCGCTGGCGCGGTGGCGCGGGTGAAATACAGCGCACGGCCAGATGTGGCCGTCTGCAAAGACACAATCGCCTTGACGACATTTGGGTCATCGCGCTCCNNNGCCTCGGTAATTTCNGCNACCAGTGTCGCCATGTCATTATCGCCCAACACCTCNAGCACGCGCTGGATGAGGGCTGGCTCCAAGGTCGGCAGATCGCCTTGCAAATTGACAATGCGCTGGTGCGCGCCGTCGGGGTCAATATGTTCCAGCGCCTGATGGATACGGTCAGAGCCTGACGGCAAGTCGGGGTCGGTCAAAACCGCTTCGCCGCCAGCAGACGTCACCGCATCGACAATTTCGGCTTCTGCCGCCGCCACGACAACGCGGCCACACTTGGCTTCCATGGCCCGATGCCAGACCTGCACAATCATTGGCAGACCGGCAATATCGGCCAGCGGTTTGCGCGGCAGCCGTGTTGAGGCAAGGCGCGCGGGTATCAAAATCACCGGTTGGTCGTCCATGGCCGTCTTCTCTCCTTGCAAAACATCCCCAGCGCANACCCTATCTTGTGAACTTGCGCCGCGGCGTGTCTTTACCTAATCTGTGCGACGCTACGCCGCAAGCCTTTCGGCAGTGTCACGGAGTATGTTGCCATCAATCAAGCTTTGGGGGAACGCATGGACTCGTTTGAACTGAACAAAATTGCCGGGGCAATCCTTTTTACCCTGCTCGTTTATCTCGGTGTGCAAAACCTTGGNGATGTGCTGTTTTCAACAAAGCCCGCCGACCCTAATGCGTATATTGTCGAAGGCGTTNTNGAAGAAGGCGCGCCGGTTGTTGCCNGTGTTGNCGAGCCGGTNGTGCCCATCAGNGAATTATTGCAGACGGCTTCAATTGATAAAGGCGTCAAAGTCGCGAAAAAATGCGCGTCGTGCCACAGTTTCGACATTNGCGGCGGCAATAAAATCGGCCCGGCGCTTTGGGGCATTGTCGACCGCGACATNGCCGTGTCAGCCGGCTTTAATTATTCATCGGCCCTGTCCGGNAAAGACGGCGTATGGGATTACGACGCCCTNAACGGCTTTCTGGAAAACCCGAAGAAATACGCCAAGGGCACCAATATGGCTTTTGCGGGGTTACGCAAAGCCAAAGACCGNGCCAACATCATTGCCTATCTTGATAGCTTGAAAGANTAGCNCAAGCTGGCTTTAGTTCGAATTCGGGCTAGAATTTTCGAATATCTTGCCGCCACGCGGCGCGTCTGGTTGAATGNTTGANCTTCGGAGGCNTCCATGCGTTTTTTCCTGACCGTTATTGCCTGTTTGCTGNTCGTGCCGAACNTTGCGCGCGCGCAAGAACCCACGCACGGCCTGTCGCTTTTCGGCGCACCGGCGCTGGGCNAAAACTTCNCNCATTATCCTTACGTCAACCCGCAAGCCCCGAAAGGCGGCGAGNTGCGTGTCGCCGCCATTGGCAGTTTCGACAATCTCAATAATTTCACCATTAAGGGNAGCGCGGCTGAAGGGCTGGGCNTGATTTATGACACGCTNATGGATACNAGCCTCGATGAGCCCAGCACGGCTTATGGGCTCATCGCCGAAACCGTNNCGCATCCGGCCGATTATGCATCCGTCACTTTCGTGNTACGCAAGCAAGCGCGCTTTCACGACGGCAGCCCCGTGCGCGCTGAAGATGTGGCTTTTTCNCTGGAAGCCTTGCGCGCGGCNAATCCTTTTTANCGCGCCTATTACCGCGATGTCGCCNGCNCTGACATTTTGGGNCCGCANACCATCNGCATCCGGTTCGCNGCGNGCGGCAACCGCGAATTGCCGCTGATTTTGGGCCAGTTGCCGATTTTNCCGAAAGCCTATTGGACGCGCGANGNCCGCTCATTGGAAGAAACNACGCTCGACCCGCCGCCGGGGTCGGGCCCTTATATTATCGAGCGGATTAATGCCGGTCGCTCGATCACCTATAAGCGCAATGAAAATTACTGGGCGCGCGATTTGAATGTCGCCCAAGGCCGGTTTAATTTCGAACGNATCAAATATGAATATTTCGGCGATGACACCATTGCCTTTGAAGCGTTGAAAGCTGGCGACATCGANTATCGCCGCGAATTTTCATCGCGCATCTGGGCCACCGGTTATGACANTGACGCGGTGANGCAAAACCGCCTCAAGCTTGAAACCGTGCCNCTAAAAAACGGCAAGGGCATGCAGGCCTTTATTTTCAACACGCGNCGCAGCCCGTTNGACGACGCGCGCGTGCGCGAGGCTTTNAACTGGGCCTATGATTTCGAGTGGACGAACAAAAACCTGTTTTACGGCCAATATGCGCGCACGGGCAGTTTTTTCGAAGGCTCGGAACTGGCCGCNACCGGCAAACCGGACGCGGCGGAACTGAAATTTCTGGAACCCTTGCGCGGCCAAATTCCCGACAAGACATTCGGCCTGCGCATCGCCAATCCGGTCGCCGATGGCAGCGGTAATATCCGCACGCATTTGAGGAAAGCGCGCGCGCTGCTTGAAGAGGCCGGATGGAAAATTGACGCGGGCAAGCTGAAGCGCGGGTCCGCGCAATTTGAAATGGAGTTTCTGCTCGTCCAACCCGCTTTTGAGCGCATTGTCGCCCCGTATATTCGCAATCTCGAACGCCTCGGCATCACGGCACGAACCCGCATTATCGACCCCAGCCAATATCAAAACCGCCTGAATAATTATGATTTTGACGCCGTGGTCGCAAGTTTCGGCCAATCGCTATCGCCCGGCAATGAACAGCGCGACTATTGGTCAAGCCAGTCGGCTGACACGCCCGGCGGCAAAAACCTGATCGGCATTCGCGATCCGGCGGTGGATGCACTGATCGAAAAGCTGATTTTCGCCGCTTCGCGTGCCGAACTGGTCGCCGCCACACGCGCCCTCGACCGGGTGCTTTTGTCCAATCATTATGTGGTGCCGCAATGGCACGCGCCGCATGAGCGGCTTGCCTATTGGCAGAAACTGGCCCACCCTGCGCNCATGCCGGGGCTGGCGCTGGGCTTTCCCGATTTGTGGTGGCATGCCGCGCGCGCCGGAGACGGGAAANTGAAACAGGAAGCTGAAACAGGAAATTAGAGCNCCATGNCTGGCTATATTCTGCGCCGTTTATTGNTGATGATCCCGACGATTTTCGGGATTATGGCGATTAGTTTTGCGATTGTGCAATTTGCGCCCGGCGGCCCGGTNGAGCGCATTATCGCCCAATTGCAGGGCCATGATGCGGGNGCCACGGCGCGCTTTACCACCGTCANTGACGGGGCCATGGCGANNGCCGGTGCTGATGCCAATAGCTCGTATCGTGGCGCGCAAGGCCTTGANCCCGAATTTATTGCCGAGCTNGAAAAGCAGTTNGGCTTTGACCGGCCCGTACANGAGCGNTTTGCGCGCATGATTTATAATTATGCGCGGTTTGATTTCGGCGAGAGCTATTATCGNGATGTGGCGGTTATTGATCTGATTGCCGAAAAACTGCCCGTCTCGATCACGCTCGGTCTTTGGACAACATTGCTAACNTATATGATTTCCATTCCCTTGGGCGTTGCCAAAGCGCGGCGTGACGGNACCGCCTTTGATGTGTGGACCTCGGCCGTNATTATCGTCGGCTATGCGATACCGGGATTTTTGTTCGCTGTGGCGCTGATTGTGTTTTTCGCAGGCGGCAGCTATTTCGACTGGTTCCCTTTACGCGGGCTGGTNTCGGAAGACTGGGAAAGCTTTAGCTTTTGGGAGCGCATTGGCGATTATCTCTGGCACATATTTTTGCCAGTGCTGGCGATGACCATTGGCGGCTTTGCCACCACCTCGNTGTTAACCAAAAACGCGTTTCTGGACGAGATTAGAAAGCAATATGTCATGACCGCGCGCGCNAAGGGGCTGAGCGANGCNNGNGTGCTGTACGGCCATGTNTTCCGCAATGCNATGCTGATTGTGATTGCCGGATTTCCCGGNGCTTTTATCGGTGCGTTTTTTACCGGCTCGCTGCTCATCGAGACGATTTTCTCNCTCGACGGGCTGGGCCTGCTTTCTTATGAGAGCATCATCAACCGCGATTATCCGGTGGTNTTCGCCTCNCTTTATATTTTCGGGCTGGTGGGGCTCGTCGTCACGNTGGTTTCCGATCTGACTTATGTGTGGATTGACCCGCGCATTGATTTCGAAGCGCGCGAGGCCGGATAATGCGGCAGNNNTCCCCCCNCAACGCCCGCCGCTGGCGCAATTTCAAGGCCAANCGGCGNGGGCTTATTTCGCTATGGCTGTTTGGTGTTTTGTTCTTTGTCACGCTGTTTGCCGAGTTTCTGGCAAATGACAAGCCGCTCNTGGTGCTGCACGATGGCGGCATTTACCTGCCGGTTTTCGTGGCCTATCCGGAAACCGATTTTGGCGGCGATTTCGCCACCGAGGCCGATTACCGCGACCCCTATGTCGCCGNACTCATTNAGGGTGCGGGCGGCACNATGGTCTGGCCGCNTTTGCGNTATAGCTACNACACGATAAATCTCGANCTCACCCAGCCCGCACCAGCACCGCCNAGCCGCGACAATTGGCTGGGCACGGACGACCAAGGCCGCGATGTGCTGGCGCGGCTGATTTACGGCTTCCGCATTTCGGTGCTGTTTGGCTTGAGCCTCACCATATTGTCGTCAATCATCGGCGTGCTGGCCGGTGCGGTGCAGGGATATTTCGGCGGCTGGGTCGATCTCGGCCTGCAACGGTTTATCGAAATATGGACGTCTGTGCCCTCGCTTTATCTGCTGATTATCATCGCCGCCGTTATCGAGCCNGGCTTTTTTATTCTGCTTGGCATNTTGCTGCTGTTTTCATGGGTGTCGCTGGTCGGCNTGGTACGCGCCGAATTTTTCCGCGCCCGCAATTTCGAATATGTCGAGGCCGCNCGCGCGCTGGGGGTCACCACNGTGACCATCATGTTCCGCCATTTGNTGCCCAATGCCATGGTCGCCACGCTGACCTTCATGCCGTTTATTNTAAACGCCTCGATCACAACCCTGACCTCGCTGGATTTTCTGGGCTTCGGCCTGCCGCCCGGCTCGCCCTCATTGGGTGAATTGCTGGCGCAAGGCAAAGCCAATTTGCAAGCGCCCTGGCTGGGTCTGTCCGGCTTTTTCACCATTGCCATCATGTTGTCGCTGTTGATTTTCATCGGCGAAGCGGTGCGTGATGCNTTTGACCCGCGAAAGACACTGGCATGACGCAAACGCCGCCCCTGCTNCGGGNTGAGAACCTGCATGTCGGCTNCACGAGCGACGGCACACAAACGACGGCNGTGGACGGCGTCTCCTTCGAGGTNCCGGAAGGCAAAACGCTGGGGCTGGTGGGCGAAAGCGGGTCGGGCAAATCCGTCTCCGCCCTGTCGNTTNTAGGGCTTTTGCCGTATCCGGCNGCGTTCCACAATAGCGGGCGCATTTTGTTTGACGGCGACGACATTATGGGCGCCNATACGNGCGTGCTGCAAAGGCTTCGCGGCAACNATATTTCGATGATTTTTCANGAGCCGATGAGTTCGCTGAACCCGCTGCACNACATTGAAAAGCAGATATCGGAGGTTATCCAACTNCATCGCGGCGTGTCGCGCAAAGCCGCGCGCGTTGAAACTTGCGCCCTTCTGGAGCGCGTCGGTATTCCCAACCCCGAANGCCGGTTGGATGCGCTGCCGCATGAATTATCCGGCGGCCAGCGCCANCGGGTGATGATTGCCATGGCNCTTGCCAACCGCCCGCGNNTGCTAATTGCGGATGANCCGACCACCGCGCTTGATGTCACCATTCAAAAACAAATCCTCGATTTGTTGCAAGANTTACAACGCGAAAACGGTATGGCNNTTTTGNTGATCACGCATGATCTGGGTGTGGTCCGCAAAATGGCCGACNGGATTTNCGTCATGCAACAAGGCCAAATTGNCGAAANCNNTACCAGCGCTGCGATTTTTGAAAANCCNGNGCATGCTTATACGAAAAAGCTTATCGCCGCCGAGCCAAGCGGCGCGCCCAAACCCNTAACGGCCAACCCNCCCAATATTGTGAACNGCGAAAATGTGCGGGTGTGGTTTCCCATCCGCAAAGGTTTTNTGNGGGNCACGCAAGACCATNTCAAAGCCGTCAACGACATTTCGCTGACGGTGGGTCGCGGNGAGACGCTGGGCATTGTCGGGGAGAGCGGGTCTGGCAAAACCACGCTGGGCCGCGCCATGATCGGCCTGCAAAGGGCTGAAGGCAANATCACCATAAACGGCACCNAGCTGTCGGCGGCNTCCCCCGCGGCGCGGCGCGCCATGCGAAAGCGCATGCAAATCGTGTTTCAAGACCCCTATGGGGCGCTCAGCCCNCGCTTGCCNGTTGGCGATATTATCGGCGAGGGNCTNTCAATCCACGAGCCCGACCTCACCGGCNCGGCCTNCACCGCACGGGTGCGCGGCATTCTTNAAGATGTCGAANTGAACCCCGATATTGCCGGTCGCTATCCGCATGAATTTTCCGGCGGCCAGCGCCAGCGCATTGCCATTGCGCGCGCGCTGGTTNTGAACCCAGAGTTTATTATTTTGGATGAGCCGACCAGCGCNCTTGACCGCTCGGTGCAAGCNCAGATTATNGACCTGTTGCGGCGGCTACAGGCTGAACGCGGCCTGACCTATCTGTTTATCAGCCATGATTTGAAGGTTGTGCGNGCNCTGGCCCATCGCGTGCTGGTAATGCAAAACGGCNAGGCGGTAGAGGTGGGGCCAACGCAACAGATTTTTGAAGCACCNGCTTCGCCCTACACAAAAACCCTCATCGAAGCGGCTTTCGACTAGGCGGAAAACTCATGCCATGCGGCGGATTTGGCGAATATCGCCAGCNGTTTNNCCAATGCGCTTGGNCGCGGGCGCAAATGGTTCGCTGACCACGCACATATGCGTGGCATTGGCGTGCAGCAGCGTGTCGGCGTCTTGCAAAATACCGACATGGCCTTTCCAGAAAACCAGATCGCCACGGGCCAAATTGCCGCTGACGGGTGCGCCCAANANNGCNTCTTGCATGTCGCTGTCGCGCGGGCAGGCATGNCCGCACATGGACAGAGCCGTTTGCACCANCGCGGAACAATCAAGACCGAGGCTTTCNCGCCCGCCCCAAAGATACGGCACNCCGATAAAACGTTCCGCGACCTGCACAAAATCATNGCTGTGGGCATCCGCGGCGCCGATATGGTCGGCGAAAATATACGAGCNGCCCGGCAGTGCTGCAAACGCGCCTTCGACGCCNNTGACACGCAACCGCGCGCCCATTGACACGGCCATAAGCGGGCGCGATTTGATATCNGGATCGGTGTAAATAAAACTGCGAAGCGCGGTGACNCGGTGCGTCATCGCAATATCGACNCCCAAATCCTCGGCCAGCACATAGCCGACATAATCATCGCNNNGGGCCTGCCCCCAAACCCAGGGCCCGCGCTCTTCATAGACGCGGAATTTCTCGCCCANCAAAAGCTGTGTGTCCATCATCGCGCCATGGGCTGGTGCGCGCCGCAACGCCGTAACTGGCGCAACNACGNCGCGGTCATGGCCGCGNGCATAGACAGGCGCATCAATCTCGCCGCGCAANTGCTCCGCCGCCAAATCGTCGCGCCACGGATTAACCCGCGGGTCGGGCTTGGTCCGCGGGTCTGACGGATCAGCCATAGGTTTCTTCCAGATATTGATAGATNGCCCGCAGGCTTTGCGCNTCGCCACCNACCGGCCGGCCCGCGCGCNATTTGATATTCCACGCATAGACATCGCAATGCATCCAGCTTGCGGTGTTCTCCACAAAGCGCGACAAAAACAGCGCCGCGGTAATCGACCCAGCCATGGGCGAGTTTGAAATATGGTTCACATCGGCAATCTGACTGTCCAGCCAACCGTCATAACCNGCCCAGAGCGGCAGGCGCCCCCCCGGGG
>NZFC01000027.1 GCA_002689195.1 Rhodobiaceae bacterium
AAAGCGAAAAAGGGAAAAAAAAAGGATGTGGGGTAATATTCCCCCCCTGCCGTTGAAACTCAATACGGCGGGCGTTATTCCGCCGATTTTTGCCTCTTCGCTCTTGCTGTTGCCGATCACGGTGGCAAATTTCTCCGGCACTGATGGCACGGGCTCGCTGGGCACGGTGACGGCCCTGCTGGGTCGCGGACAGCCGCTATATATGGCGATGTATGCCGCAGGCATTATTTTCTTCTGCTTTTTCTACACCTCGATTGTTTTCAATCCGCAGGATACGGCGGACAATCTGAAGCGTTATGGAGGCTTTATTCCGGGCATCCGGCCAGGCCCGCGCACGGCTGAATATATCGACCGCGTGCTGACCCGTCTTACCGTTGTTGGAGCTTTGTATCTCACGCTGGTGTGTCTGTTGCCGGAATTTCTGATTAACGCCTATAACGTGCCGTTTTACTTTGGCGGTACCTCGCTGCTGATCGTTGTGAATGTAACGATGGATACGGTAGGCCAAGTTCAGGGGCATTTGTTCGCGCACCAATATGAAGGGCTTATCAAAAAGTCTAAATTGCGGGGGAATAAGCGGTGAAACTGATTTTCCTCGGCCCCCCCGGTGCTGGCAAAGGCACACAAGCCGCGCGCATTGAAGCGGCTTATGAAATTCCCCAATTATCGACCGGCGACATGTTGCGCGCCGCCGTTGCCGCGGGCACGGAAACCGGCAGGCAAGCCAAAGATATTATGGCGCGCGGGGATCTGGTGCCCGATGATGTGGTTGTGGGCATTATTTCCGAGCGCATTCAGGCGGCTGATTGCGCCAATGGTTTTATTCTGGACGGGTTTCCACGCAATGTATCGCAGGCGCGCGCGCTGGACGGTGTTCTGGTGGAAAAGGGCGTTAACCTTGATGCGGTTATCGAATTGGCGGTCGATCCTGAAATTCTNATCGCCCGCATATTNAAACGGGCGCAGGAAAGCGCCGACGGCCCGCGCGATGANGACACGGAAGANGCGTTGCAACACCGGTTGCGCGTTTATGAGGAGCAAACGGCACCAGTGGCTGATTTCTATGCCGAAAAGGGCATTTTACGGACGCTGGACGGCATGCAGGAAATTGACGAAGTAACCCAGCAGATACGTTCTGCTTTGGATGCGANTTAACAGGAGGGACAACGCNTTTCCGGTTGACTAAAGGGCGGGAATTTCTATAATCCGCGCTTCTGTAGGANAACCGAAATTTCGACGAAAAACGTATGTTTTCAGNCGTTTTTCGCTCGTGGCGCAGGNCCGATAACAGTGACCGGTAGGCCGGTACGAAGGAGAAACGAGTGGCTCGTATNGCTGGTGTAAATATTCCGACNGCNAAGCGCGTCGTAATTGCCCTGACCTATATTCATGGCATTGGCGATACCAAGGCGCACGAGATTTGCGAAAAAGTNGGCATTCCGATGGAGCGNCGNGTCAATGAACTGACCGACGCCGAGGTNATCCAAATCCGTGAAACGATTGATGCGGATTATCTGGTGGAAGGTGACTTGCGCCGCGAAA
Source organism: Rhodobiaceae bacterium (assembly GCA_002689195.1). Lineage (GTDB taxonomy): Bacteria > Pseudomonadota > Alphaproteobacteria > RS24 > RS24 > UBA7378. Next base: position 1,543 of record NZFC01000027.1, read on the forward strand.
ACGCAATGAATATCAAGCGTTTGCTTGATATGGGCATTTATCGCGGGCTGCGCCATCGTCGCAATCTGCCAGTGCGCGGACAGCGGACACACACAAACGCGCGCACGCGCAANGGGCCGGCCAAAGCAATCGCCGGCAAGAAAAAATANGCAGGCGAGGACAGNTTAGAAAATGGCTACCGAGAAATCCAGAGTTCGCCGCCGCGAACGCAAAAATATCACCTCCGGCATCGCGCATGTGAATTCGACNTTTAACAATACGTTGATCACTATTTCGGACGCGCANGGCAATGCAATTTCGTGGTCCTCGGCTGGNTCNATGGGCTTTAAGGGATCGCGCAAATCGACCCCTTACGCGGCCCAAGTTGCTGCNGAAGATGCCNGCAAAAANGCCATGGAACATGGCATGAAAACTTTGGAAGTGCATGTGCGCGGNCCCGGTTCGGGCCGNGAAAGCGCGTTGCGGGCACTGCAGGCTGCGGGGTTCACCATCACCACCATTCGTGATGTGACGCCGATCCCGCATAATGGCTGCCGCCCGCCCAAACGCCGTCGCGTNTAACACGCCGCACCCAACTCCCGATACAAGAGGTAAAACCGTGATACAAAAAAANTGGCAAGAACTCATTAAGCCGACAAAGCTGGAAATCATTCCGGGCCATGACGCGGCCTGTCACGCNCGCATTGTTGCAGAACCTCTGGAGCGCGGCTTTGGCCTGACGCTGGGTAATGCTCTGCGCCGTGTTTTGCTGTCGTCCATTCAGGGNGCNGCCGTTACCGCCGTTCAAATCGACGGTGTNCTGCATGAGTTCTCATCCATCACCGGCGTGCGCGAAGANGTAACAGACGTTGTGCTGAACATTAAGAAAATGGCNCTTGCCATGCAGACCGAAGGCCCCAAGCGCCTGACGNTGACCAAAAANGGCCCNGGCGTCGTCACCGCAGGCGATGTCGATGANNTTGCTAATATTGACGTACTGAACCCCGACCTTGTGCTGTGCACGCTGGATGAGGGNGCCGAGGTGCGTTTNGAATTTATCGTCAANACNGGCAATGGTTATGTGCCGGCTGAGAANAACCGTCCNGANGATGCGCCCATCGGCCTTATTCCGGTCGATAGCCTGTACAGCCCTGTNCGNCGCGTNTCNTACAATGTGGAAAACACCCGCGANGGCCAAGTGCTTGATTATGACAAGCTGACGCTCGACATTGAAACCAACGGCACGGTAACGCCGGAAGANGCGCTGGCGCTGTCGGCGCGTATTTTGCAGGANCAGCTGCAAACCTTCATCAATTTNGAAGAGCCNGAAGTTCGCGTNGAAGAAACTTCCGCCATCGANGAGGCTGGTTTCTCGGCAGCGCTGNTGAAAAAAGTCGACGAGCTGGAATTGTCGGTNCGCTCGGCCAACTGCNTGAAAAACGACAATATTGTNTATATTGGCGATTTGATACAGAAGTCGGAGGGCGAAATGCTACGCACCCCGAATTTTGGCCGCAAATCACTTAATGAAATCAAAGAGGTTCTGGCGGAAATGGGCCTNCATNTGGGCATGAATGTCCCNAACTGGCCGCCCGAAAATATCGAAGACCTCGCCAAACGGTTTGAAGAGAATTACTAATCATCCGCACCGCGGATCACGAAGGAGCCGGCCATGCGCCACGGAAAATCAGGACGTAAGCTGAACAGAACCAGCAGTCACCGTAAAGCCATGCTCGGCAATATGGCTGCTNCGTTGATTAANCACGAGCAGATTATCACGACCTTGCCCAAGGCCAAGGAATTGCGCCCATTTGTTGAAAAGCTGGTGACGCTCGGCAAAAAAGGTGGTTTGAGCGCGCGTCGGCAGGCTTCGGCACAATTGCCGGAAGAAGAATGGGCGGCCAAGTTGTTTGAAACGCTGGGCCCGCGCTATGCCGACCGTGCAGGGGGCTATACGCGCGTGATGAAAGCGGGCTTTCGTTATGGCGACAATGCGCCAATGGCGGTTATCGAATTTGTCGACCGCGACCCTGACGCGCGCGGTCAAGATAGCGGCCCCGTTCTGGTTGATGAGGATGTTGAAGCCTCCGCTTAATTCTCATGGGCACATCTGAACGCGTTGAAAAAAGACACGAGGTTTTACCCCCGTGTCTTTTTGTTTTTCTGCCGCTTTTCGCGATTTTCTTTTGTGTCGTTGAGACGCGCGCGCAAAGCTTACGCGTGGTGCCCGAAAATGCCGGTCAGGTTCAGCTTTCCTTTGCGCCCGTGGTCGCGCGCGTGGTGCCCAGTGTCGTCAATGTCTATGCGCGCCGCGTGGTGCAGCGGCGGCGTGGGTTGTTTGACGACCCGTTTTTCCAGCAGTTTTTTGGCGATAATTTTGTGACACCGCGCCAGCGCACCCAGCAATCGCTGGGCTCTGGCGTGATTGTCGACAGCGCAGGCCTTATCGTAACCAATCACCATGTGATTGATGGCGCGCAAGAGCTAACCGTTGTGCTGTCTGACCGGCGCGAGTTTAAGGCCGATCTCGTGCTGGCTGACGCGCGCACAGACCTCGCTGTTTTGAAACTGCAAAACCCGCCTGCCGCACTTCCGGCGCTGGCTTTTCGTGACAGTGACGATATTCGCGTCGGCGATCTGGTTTTGGCGGTTGGCAATCCGTTTGGCGTCGGCCAAACCGTGACAAATGGCATTGTGTCGGCTTTGGCGCGCAGTCAGGTCGGCGTGGCGGATTATCAGTCATTTATCCAGACCGATGCGGCGATTAATCCGGGCAATTCGGGCGGCGCGCTGGTCACGCTGGACGGGCGGCTTTTGGGCGTCAACACGGCCATTTTTTCGAAATCCGGCGGCTCGGTGGGTATCGGTTTTGCTATTCCGGCCAATATGGTGGCGCGTGTCGTGCAAGCCGCGCAAACCGATAGCGAGGTGAAGCGCCCGTGGCTTGGCGCGCGTTTTCAAGATGTCGGGGCTGACATTGCCGAGGCGTTCGGGCTTGCCCGCGCGGGCGGTGCCGTGATTGTTGACCTGCACGAGGCCAGCCCTTTGCGTCAGGCCGGGTTCACCAAGGGCGATGTTATCCAAACGGTCAATGGTCGTGATGTGTTTTCGCCCGCCGATGTGAGGTTTCGTATCGGCACGCTTGAAATCGGTGGTCGGGTTGAACTGGGTGCGTATCGGCGCAACGCGCAAATTGTCATTGATGTGGCGCTTGTTGCGGCACCCGAAGTGCCGTTGCGAAATGTGCAGCGCGTCACCGGCCAAAGCCCGCTGGCAGGGCTGCAAATCGCCAATATCAACCCCGCGCTGTCGGAAGAGCGCGGCCTGGCGCCCACCAAAAAGGGCGTTATTGTGCTGGATGTTGCTGCCAATAGCGAAGCGCGGCGCGCGGGCTTTCGCAGTGGCGACATTGTTTTGCAAATCAATACAAGCGCGGTTGAGCGTGTGCAGGATGTGTTGCGCCTGGCGCGCAACGCATCCGGCGATACGGCGCTTGAGATAGAGCGCGGCAACCGACGCTTGCGTGTTACACTGCGGCGATAGGTGTCAAACGTGTCGATGAGCTTTCAAATTCTGCTGGTGGCCGCAGGTGGCGCGACAGGCGCGGTTGGGCGATTTTTGGTGTCGTTCATCATGCGCTCAAGCGGTGCGGTCGGTTTTCCGTGGGCCACGTTTGGGGTCAATTTGGCGGGGTGCCTGCTGATGGGGCTGCTTATCGGCTGGCTGTGGCGTCTACCGCCCGGCACGAGCGAAACCGTCCGCCTGTTTTTCGGCGTCGGCCTGCTCGGTGGCTTTACCACTTTCTCCGCCTTTTCGCTGGAACTGTTTCAGTTGATTGAACGCCGCGATGTCTACGCCGCTTTTGCCTATGGCGCAGGTTCGCTGGTGGGCGGTTTGGTCGCCTTTGCCATTGGCTTTTATTTTGTGCGGGCGGTCGCGTCATGAGCGGCGTGCAGCACCGCACGGTCAAGCCCGATGATGCTGGGATGCGGCTCGACCGCTGGTTTCGTAAATATTTTTCCGGTCTTACCCATTCGCGGCTCGAAAAGCTGTTGCGTCAAGGGCGCATTCGTCTCGACGGCACCCGCGCCAAAGCCAGCGACCGCGTGCAAACCGGCCAGCAAGTGCGCGTGCCGCCGGAAGTGCCGCGCGATGGGCAATCGCCGACACCGGCTTCGGCGCGCGTTTCGCAATCGCTGGTCGAGGGTTTGCGCGCATGTGTCATCCACCGCGACCAGCATTTGCTGGTGCTGAACAAGCCTTCGGGTCTGGCCGTTCAGGGGGGCAGCAAAACCAGCCAGCATATTGACGGCGTGTTGCCGGAGCTGACCTTTGGTGCGCCGGAAGTGCCGCGTCTTGTGCATCGGCTCGACCGTGACACATCCGGCCTTTTGGTGTTGGCGCGCACCCGCAAGGCGGCGCAATTTCTCACCCGTCAATTTGCCGACCAGACGGTGGAAAAAATATATTGGGCGCTGGTTTATGGCGTGCCGCGCCCGTCGCATGGCACGATTACCGCGCCGCTGGCAAAGCGCGCGGCGGCCGATGGCGGCGAGCGGGTGTTTCCGGTCGAAAAGGGCGATCCAGACGCCATGCGCGCGGTCACTGATTTTGCTGAAATAGCGCGTGTCGGCCAGCGCTTTGCATGGATGGCCTTTCGCCCGCGCACGGGCCGCACGCATCAGATACGCGCGCACGCAACGGCCATGGGCCACCCGCTTGTCGGCGATGGCAAATATCGCAGCGATGGCGAAAACGCCGACCATGGCGGTTTATTGCCAAAAAAGCTTCATTTGCACGCCCGATCAATTACAATGCCTCATCCAGCCGGGGGCACGTTTTCTGCCCTTGCCCCGCTTCGGGATCACATGGCTAACGCATGGGACGTTTTAGGATTTGAACTTGACGACGGAATATCACCATTCGCGGAGGAGGCGTGATGCGGCTGATTGTATTTGATTGCGATGGCACATTGGTCGACAGCCAGCAGGCAATAGTTTCTGCCACATCCGAAGCTTTTGAGGTGGTCGGNGTGGCGGTGCCGCCGCGCGNNGATATTCTGTCCGCTGTCGGCCTGCCCATTGAAGTTGCCATGCGCCGCCATGCACCCGACGCCGACGATACNCAGATTGACGAAATTCTGACCCTTTATCGCGCCGCGCATATTCGCCTGTCGCAGCAAAGCGACCGTGGGCAGGTTTTGTTTGAGGGCATGAAGGAAATTATCGAGATGTTGGGCGATGAGCCCGANACGCGNCTGGGCNTTGTCACCATGAAATCGCGGCGCGGGCTNAACCGTGTGGTGGACGCCTATGACATACGCGCGTATTTCTCCGCGCTCAAAAGCGCCGATGACGGGCCGGGCAAACCGGCCCCGGATTTGNTGCTGGACGCCATGACCGAATGTGGCGTGNCGCCTGANCAAACCGTCATGATCGGCGATACAAGCTNCGACATGCTTATGGCGAAAGCCGCTGGTGCCTATGCTATCGGTGTCGGTTGGGGCTATCAGACCGCCGAAGANATGGTCGAGGCAGGCGCTGANGCGATNGCCGAACAGCCCNAAAANCTCGTTGAATTGCTGAAAAGCCTGCCGGCGCATGGTTAAGCGCTTTTACACGTCCGTCACAACCGGACAGACCGAAGCCGGATATTTCGTTGCCCTTGATGCCCATCGGTTGAAGACACCGGCCAAACGCGANCTTNATTTGCCNACACAAGCCTTGGCAANAGCCCTCGCCGAAGAGTGGGAGGCGCAAGACGAAGAGATTTTGCCTGCCGCCATGCCAATAATGCGGCTGGTCGCAACGGCCGTCGACCGGGTTGGCGACGCGCTGGACGCAACCGTCGCCANTTTTGTCGAATATGCTGGTTCTGACATGTTGCTTTACCGCGCCGAAACGCCANCGAAGCTTGTGCAACATCAAGAGGAAAACTGGTCGCCNATTCTNGCNTGGGCGCAGAAGCGGTTTGATCTGGCGTTTAACGTCACCAATGGCGTTTTNCCCNTCGNCCAGCCNGCGGGCAATGCGGCGCGGCTCACNAAAATTGCTGGTCGGGATGTGTTTCGTGTTTCGGGGCTAGCCCATGGCGCGGCGCTGCTTGGNTCGGCAATATTGACNCTNGCGCTGGANGCTNAGGAAATTTCCGCCNAACGCGCGCATGCGCTTTCGNGCCTCGATGCGCTGTTTCAGATTGACGAATGGGGCGCAGACGCCGAAGCTATGGCACGCCTTGAACAAATTGCGCTGGATATTCAAGCGTTAAACCGATATTTTTCAGCACTTAAGCCTTAAAATAGCNGCTTNAAGGGGAGGGCTGACCTGTGAACGATATTAATCGCATGCTTGAAGAGCGCCGTCAGGTGGCACGCCAAGGCGGTGGTGAAAAGCGCATTGAAGCCCAGCACGCGCGCGGCAAGCTGACCGCCCGCGAGCGCATAGATTTGCTTNTGGATCCGGGCAGTTTTGAAGAGATNGACATGTTCGTCGAGCATGACTGCCACGAGTTCGGCATGGAAGAGCGCAAAATACCCGGTGACGGCGTTGTCACCGGCTGGGGCACGGTTAACGGGCGGCCCATCTATGTTTATGCGAAGGATTTCACCGTGTTTGGCGGGTCGCTGTCNCGCGCNCATTCGCGCAAAATCAACAAGGTGCANGATATGGCCTTGCGTAACGGCACGCCGATTATCGGCATTCTNGATGCNGGGGGTGCGCGNATTCAAGAAGGGGTCGACGCGCTGGGCGGCTATGCCGAGGTTTTCCANCGCAACACTNTGGCTTCCGGCGTTATTCCCCAAATCACCATGATTATGGGCCCATGCGCGGGGGGNGATGTNTATTCGCCTGCCATTACCGATTTCGTTTTCATGATCCGCAACACCTCCTACATGTTCGTNACCGGCCCCGATGTTGTGAAAACCGTAACCAATGAAGAAGTGACGGCGGAAGANCTGGGCGGCGCGAAAGTGCATACCACGCGNTCATCNGTCGCCGATGGNGCGTTTGACAATGATNTCGAGGCNTTGAACCAGTTGCGNCGGCTNATTGACTTTTTGCCTCTGAGNAATCGCACCGGCGTACCGGAGCGTCCGACATTTGACTTGCGCGACCGCGTGGAGCCGTCNCTCGACACGCTGGTGCCTGAAANNNCCAACATGCCGTATGACATGGGCGAACTGGTTTTGAAAATGGTGGATGAGGGCGATTTTTTCGAAATCCAGCCCGATTTTGCCAAGAACATTATCGTCGGTTTCGGCCGCATGGAAGGGCGCACAGTGGGCTTTGTTGCCAATCAGCCCATGGTGCTGGCGGGCGTGCTGGACAGCGATGCCAGCCGCAAGGCGGCGCGTTTTGTGCGGTTTTGCGATTGTTTTGACATTCCGATTGTCACGCTGGTTGATGTGCCCGGCTTTTTGCCCGGCACGGCGCAGGAATATGGCGGGCTTATCATGCATGGTGCGAAACTTCTGTTTGCCTATGCCGAGGCCACCGTGCCGAAAATCACCGTGATTACGCGCAAAGCCTATGGCGGCGCGTATGATGTGATGGCGTCAAAACACCTGCGCGGTGATGTGAATTATGCGTGGCCGACGGCGGAGATTGCCGTGATGGGCGCAAAGGGCGCGGTGGAGATTATTTTCCGTAATGCGCTGGGCGATGACGAAGAGATTGAGCGGCGCACGAAGGAATATGAGGAGAAGTTCCTCAATCCGTTTATCGCCGCCGAGCGCGGTTACATTGACGAGGTTATCCAGCCGCATAACACACGCCGACGGGTGGCCCGCGCGCTGGCCTTGCTTCGCAGCAAGAAGCTCGAAAATCCCTGGAAAAAACACGACAATATCCCGCTATAGGTTCGCTGCATGTTTAAAAAGATACTCATTGCCAATCGCGGAGAAATCGCCTGCCGCGTCATTCGCACCGCCCGCGAGATGGGCATTAAAACGGTTGCTGTTTATTCCGATGCCGATGCGCGCGCCCAGCACGTTAAAGACGCTGACGAGGCCGTGCATATTGGCGGCGCACCAGCGAGTGAAAGCTATCTCGTTATCGACAAAATTCTCGATGCCATTCGCCAGACCGGTGCCGAAGCCGTGCATCCGGGTTATGGTTTTTTGAGCGAAAACAAGGCCTTCGCCGAATCACTTGAAAAAGAAGGTGTGGCTTTTATCGGCCCGCCGCCCGGTGCTATTGAAGCCATGGGCGACAAAATCACCTCGAAAAAACTGGCCGCCGAAGCTGGTGTCAGCACTGTGCCCGGACATATGGGGTTGATTGAAGACGCCGAGGAAGCCGTCAAAATTGCCAATGAAATCGGATATCCGGTGATGATCAAAGCCTCGGCTGGCGGCGGCGGCAAGGGCATGCGGATTGCGTTTAATGATGAGGAGGCGCGCGAGGGCTTTCAGTCGTCGAAAAACGAGGCGGCGGCGAGTTTTGGCGATGACCGTATATTCATCGAAAAATTCGTCACCCAGCCGCGTCATATTGAAATTCAGGTGCTGGGCGACAAGCACGGAAATCTCGTTTATCTCGGCGAGCGCGAATGCTCTATCCAGCGGCGCAACCAGAAAGTTATCGAAGAAGCGCCCAGCCCGTTTCTTGATAAGAAAACTCGCGCGGCCATGGGCGAGCAAGCCGTGGCGCTGTCCCGCGCGGTGGATTATTGCTCGGCCGGAACGGTTGAGTTCATTGTCGATGGCGACCGCAATTTCTATTTCCTCGAAATGAACACGCGCCTGCAGGTCGAGCATCCCGTGACCGAGCTGATTACCGGCCTCGACCTCGTTGAGCAGATGATCCGCATCGCCGATGGCGAAAAACTGCAGATAAAGCAAAAGGACGTAAAACTAGAGGGCTGGGCCATTGAAAGCCGCATTTATGCCGAAGACCCGTATCGCGGATTTTTGCCGTCGACGGGGCGTTTGTCGCGCTATCGCCCGCCGGAAGAAACCGAGCGCGATGGCATTACCGTGCGTAACGACACCGGCGTTTACGAGGGCGGCGAGATATCGCTGTTTTATGATCCGATGATTGCCAAACTGGTGACGCATGGGGCCGACCGCACGAGCGCGATTGACGCCATGGCCGCCGCGCTTGACGATTTCCGCATTGATGGCATTCGCCACAATATTGATTTTCTGACGACGATTATGCATCACGCACGCTTTCGTTCCGGCGCACTAACCACGGCGTTTATTGATGAGGAATTTCCCGAAGGGTTTTCGGGTGCGGAAATATCCGACCAACGCGGCCAGCACCTTGCCGCGATTGCCAGTTTCATGCACACCAAAATGGCCGCCCGCGCCGCGCAGACAGACCAAATTCTGCAAGGCCACGCGGTTCACGCACCCGACGAATTAATTGTGCAATTTGACGAGCGGGTTTTTGAAACCGAGAGCGCGCCAAATGGCGTGCGCGTGGACGCAAAGCTGATAGAGATTGAGAGCAGTTGGAAACCGGGGGATCTGTTTTTCTGCGGATATGTCGATGCCACTCCGACCAGCGTGAGCGTTGATATGGCTGCCGAGGGGTTCAGCCTTACTGGTGGTGGCGCGCGCGTTGAACTGGCCGTACGCAGCCGACGCGCGCAGGAACTGACCGCCTATATGCCGGAAAAAGCGGATTCTGCGTCTGATAAGGCACTGGTGTGCCCAATGCCGGGCGTGCTGATCAGCGTCAATGTTGAAGAGGGGCAGGCCGTGAAAGCGGGCGAGGCACTGGCCGTGGTGGAAGCTATGAAAATGGAAAATATTCTGCGCGCCGAGAAAGACGCGACCGTCACCAAGGTTCTGGTGACGCAAGGCGACAAGCTGGCCGTCGACGATATTATTCTGGAATTTGAGTAGCCGTTTCGAAAGCCGTTCCAAAAGCAGCTTCGAAATTTTTGAGCAGGGCTTGGTCGGCATCGTCCAGTCCTACAGGCAGCCCAAGGTCAACGAGGCTCGTCACCCCCTTATCGGCAATGCCGCAGGGCACGATGCCGGAAAAATGCTCAAGATTCGGCTCGACATTTAGCGCCAGCCCGTGAAAACTCACCCAGCGCCGCACGCGCAGGCCAATGGCGGCAATCTTGTCCTCGCGCTGCGCGCCCAATTCGGGGCGGGGAACCCAAACACCCACTTGCGCGTCATGGATGTGCGCCTGCACGTTGAACTCGGCGAGCGCGCTGATAATCCAAGCCTCGACCTGAGTTACGAATTTGCGTAAATCGCGCCCGCGCTGGCGCAAATCGAGCATCAGATACACGACGCGCTGGCCGGGCCCGTGATAGGTGTAGTCGCCGCCGCGACCAGATGCATAAACCGGAAACCGGTTCGGCGTGAGCAGGTTCGCGTTGTCGGCCCTCTTGCCGGCGGTGTAAATCGGTGGGTGTTCTAAAAACCACACGCATTCGCGCGCGCGATGGGCGATAATGTCGTCGACGCGCGCTTCCATAAAAGCCAGCGCTTCGGCGTAATCGACCGGCCTGTCGGCGAATAAAAACTCCGGTTTTTCTATGCTTTTGAGCTTTTCAACCATAGCCCGCTTTGTATCATCTGAGGCCCAATCAAATAAAACATAAAAAAATTGTAATATTATTTATTTACCGAAATATATTGATAAATAGGCGAACATCATCCATATAGATAGGGATGGAGGTTGATATGCTGCCAATCATTCTGGACACCACCGAATTGACGATTGCCATTGTTGGCAGTGGCCCGCAAGCCTGCCGTCGCCTGCAAATGGTAGATGCTGCCGGTGCCAGCTTTGTGCGCGTCTTTGCCGAAAATGCCGAAGCGCCCATGCGCGAGCTTGCCGGAGACCGATTGGTGGAAAACTGGCCCAATGCCGAGGATCTGGCGGCGTGTCATATCGTCTATATGGCAAATATCGATGACGCCTTGCAAGAAACGCTGACCGCACAAGCGCGCGCAAGCAAAACACTCGTCAATGTCGAAGATGTGAAACCGCTTTGCGATTTTCATGTTCCGGCGTTGGTGCGGCGCGGCGACCTGCTGCTGACGGTTTCTACCGGCGGCAAATCGCCGGGTCTGGCGCGCGGCCTCAAAACGAAATTGGAAAAAGAGTTTCCGGCAGCTTGGGCCGAGCGTCTCGACATATTGTCCGACCAGCGCGACCAGTGGCGCGCGGAAGGCGCGGATTTTTCAGAGCTGATTGAGCGCACCAATAAGCTCATTGAAGCCGAAGGGTGGTTGTCATGAAGTCGGCCATTATCCGCCCACCGGCGTCGGTCGGCTTTTTGGCCGAATTGAACGCTTCTTACGCCGAATTGTCGGCGCAAAATATTTTGCGCGATGCGATTGAAGACCGCTTTGCCGGTCGCATTGGCATTGTTTCCTCGTTCGGTGCCGAGTCCGTTATTTTGCTGCACATGATCGCTTCCATCGACCCAACGACACCGGTTGTTTTTCTGAACACCGGCAAATTATTTGGCGAAACCTTGCGCTATCGTGACCGGCTGCAAGCGCTTTTGGGTCTGACGGATGTGCGCGCCATCGGCCCGCATCCCGATGATTTGAAACAGACCGACCCGAAAGGCAATTTATGGCAGCGCGACACGGATGGCTGCTGCCACATCCGCAAAGTGCTGCCGCAGGCGCGCGCCATTGAAGGGTTTGACGCGCTGATTACCGGACGCAAACGCTTCCAGACCGGCGCGCGTCAGGAAATGGATATTATTGAGCAGGACAGCGATGGTCGCTATAAGGTGAACCCGCTCGCCAACTGGCAGCTGGATGATTTGAAGACCTATATCGAAACGCATAATCTGCCGCGCCACCCGCTCGTCAAAGCCGGCTATCTGTCAATCGGGTGCATGCCGTGTACCGCGCGCGTGGAAGAGGGCGGCGACTATCGTTCCGGCCGCTGGGCCGGTTCCGATAAGGACGAATGCGGCATCCATATTGACGGCGACGGCATCTAAACACACCCGCTTAATCACTTGTTTAGCTGCTTGTTTAGCTACCGGATATTTGCTATCCCATGAGCCCAGTGCGGTCGTGGCGGAATTGGTAGACGCGCAGCGTTGAGGTCGCTGTGGGGTAACACCCGTGGAAGTTCGAGTCTTCTCGACCGCACCAATATTTATAGTTTTATCGGATATTTGTAGCGCCTAAAAATCCCGCAAT
>NZFC01000028.1 GCA_002689195.1 Rhodobiaceae bacterium
GCCAAATCAATCATGAAACGCGGCTTGAACCTGTCTTGCGTGTACCACATGGCGTCGGCAAGCACGAGGCGGCCTTCGGCATCCGTGTTCAAAACCTCAATTGTCTGCCCCGACATTGAGGTGACAATATCGCCCGGCCGCTGCGCCTTACCATCCGGCATGTTTTCAACCAGCCCGATGACACCGACCACATTGGCCTTGGCTTTGCGGCTAGCAAGCGCATGCATCAGTCCGGTAACAGCCGCTGCGCCGCCCATATCGCCCTTCATGTCTTCCATGCCAGCCGAAGGCTTAATCGAGATGCCGCCGGTGTCGAAGCACACGCCCTTGCCGACAAAGGCCAGCGGCTTTTTGGATTTCGCCGCGCCCTGCCATTGCATCACGACCATCTGGCTGGGATGTTCGCTGCCCAGCCCGACGCCCAGCAATGAGCCCATGCCGAGTTTTTTCATCTGCGCTTCCGATAACACCTCAACCTTTACGCCCAGCTTGGTCAGCTGTTTGGTACGCCGCGCAAATTCCGGCGGCGTCAGAATGTTTGACGGTTCATTGACCAGATCGCGGGCCAGCAAAGTGCCCTGTGCCACGGCGTCCAATTCGTCGAAAATGCGGCGTGCGGCGGCGGTTTCCGCCGTTGCAATCGTTAACCTCGCGGCCTTTTTCGCAGGTTTGCTTTTGGTTTTGTAACGGTCAAACGTATAGGCGCGCAAAACCATGCCAATACCGGCACGCGCGGCTATTTCGCTCGCCTTGAAAGGCGCGCCCGCCATTTCTTCAAGCANCAGCGTCAGCNTGCCCGCNGCTTTTTCAACCGTGCCCAGCGCCGTGCCGCCAAATTTCTCNAGATCGGTAGCCGTAAGTTTGGCCGGATCGCCAAGGCCNACGAGAACAATGCGGTCGANATCCGTGCCGCCNGGTGCCAGCAATTCCATCGTGCTGCCGGCAGCGCCTTCAAACTTGCTGGCTTTCATCGCGCGCGCNAGTGCGCCGCCGGTCTTTTTATCAAGGNCGCGGCNAAGCGCGCCCAAATCCCGGCCCTTTTTGGTAGCCAGAAGAACGGTTCCTTTTTGCGGCAGTTTGAGNTTCGCGAAAGCGACNGCAAAGGGCATTAGTCTCTCCTAAANATCTGTGTTTGATGGCTCGNAGCGTAGATTTAAAACCTTCGAGTGTCCAGTTTCAAATCCGCTAGAGCAATTGCATATTTTATGTTACATCATCGGNATGAACACCCCGTCANACCGNCTTTTCGCGCAATTTCGTTTGGTTCTTTTATCCGCGCTCATNGTCGCCGTAACCTTTACGGCANCNTCGCAGGCNCGCGAAGTCGAAGGCATTGCGGCCATCGTCAATGACGAGGTTATCTCGCTTTATGATGTCGACCAGCGGGTTGAGNTGTATTTTGTNTCATCGGGCATTGTGCGCTCGCGCGAAACNGTCGAGCGGCTGCGCGAACAGGCGTTGCGCGAACTTGTGGATGAAAAGCTGCAATTGCAAGAAGCNCGACGGGTGGAAATCAGCATTGAGAGGGACGAGATTGANNGCGAGATTAAGCGTCTTTCCNAANGNTTNCGCACCTCGCAGGACACCATCACCGAATTTTTNAAAGAACAAGGCATTAAAGANCGCACTTTGGANTCGCAAATCGAAGCTGATCTGGCTTGGAGCCAGTTTATCCGCCGCAGCTTTGGCGGGCGCATTCGGGTTGGCAATGATGAGGTTGACGAGCAATACCGTAAAGTTNTNCGCGCCATCGAGCAGCCACGCTTTCTGGTCAGCGAAATTTTGCTCAATGCCGATTCGCTGACNGACCAAAAACGGGTNGCGCGCATATCGCAGGAAATTGTCGGCCAGCTNCGTAACGGGGTTGATTTNGGTGCCGTNGCGCGTCAGTTCAGTGTATCNCCAACTTCGGCGCGCGGNGGCCAGCTTGGATGGNTAANACNCGAACAGCTCGATCCGGCGCTGAGCTCGGTTTTGACCCAAATGGAACCGGGGCAAATATCAACNCCGATTGCNACCAATGCCGGCTTTTACATTCTGCTGCTGCAAAACCGCNAAGAAGGCCGCGTCGGTGGTGCCCTGAACAATCAATTNGACATTCTNACCGTCACATTCGCGGCGGAAACCGNCGCTGGTGTTATCANCGAATTTNTCGAGAATTTCCGNACCTGCAAGGCGGCGNGCGAAAGCGCTGAAAACCTGTCGGCAAAAGCCACCCGTTCCGGNNTGAAACCGCTTGCNGACCTGCCANAGCAGATGCACGCCGCCGTGGTCAATCTCGAAGCCGGACAGCTTTCGAGNCCGCAAAAAACCAGCACAACAAGCNTCTATGTGGTTTGCGACCGCAAGGACGATCAGGGGCCTCANGTTTCGCGNGAAGATATTAGTGACAATATTTTTGCCCAGCGCCTGTCAATGAATGCCCGNCGACATTTGCGCGACCTGCGNCGCGACGCTGTGGTGGAGTATCGTTGAGGCCTTCCTATGCCTGACGACGCATTACCGCCNCTGCGCGAGGTTATTGCCACCCATAATTTACGGGCCGAGCGGAAATTCGGACAAAACTTCATTCTGGATTTAAACCTGACGCAGCGNATCGCGCGCGCGGGNGGNANCCTCTCTGACTGTACNGTCATTGAAATTGGCCCGGGGCCNGGCGGTNTGACGCGCGGATTGCTGATGAGCGNCGCACGCAAAGTCATCGTNATTGAAGCCGATACACGGTTTCTGCCNGCCCTTGAAGACATCAAAACAGCTTATCCNGACCGGCTGGAAATTGTGCAGGGCGACGCTTTGCAGATATCGCCCGATGNTGTGACGCCAGAGCCTTACCGCATCATCTCGAACCTGCCNTANAATATCGCCACGCCGCTTTTCACCGGNTGGCTGGAAAANAGTTGGCGCGATGGTGTGTGGGCACCGCGTTTTTTGTCGATGACATTAATGTTCCAGAAAGANGTTGCCCAGCGTATCGCCGCCGCGCCNGGCACNGANCATTTCGGGCGTTTGTCGGTTTTGACCGGCTGGTTAACCCAAGCGCGCATCTTGTTCGACGTCGACCGTCAGGTTTTCGTGCCCCCGCCCAATGTCACATCGAGCATTGTGCATGTGGAGCCGCGCGCCCAGCCGCTCGCGCCCGCCGACCNNNGNGTATTTTCACAAGTGACANCTGCCGCTTTCGGCCAACGCCGCAAAATGTTNCGGGCCAGCCTGAAAAAAATATGCGCCTCACCAAGCGCGGTTCTNGGCGACGCGCAGATTNCNGAAACCAAACGGGCCGAGCAGTTGGAGATTGAAGAATTTTGNACNCTGGCGCGATTGATAGATGAGCAGAACCGACAGCCAGAGNAATAATNTTAGCTTACAGCGCCTCGCGNAGNCCGTGAACAAAGTCTGAAAGCCCCGTCTGGCGCGCCCGTTTGAGGCGTTCCGCCGTCAAAATAGCCTTGATTTGCGCGAGGCTTTCNCCCGCATCGNGATTGACCACAATATATTCATATTCNGCGTAATGGCTTATTTCGCCAGACGCCTGNGCCATGCGCGCGCTGACCACATCTGCACTGTCTTGNGCNCGCGNCTTCAGGCGTNGNTCCAGTTCGGCCGCTGTTGGCGGCAGNATGAACACGCGCACCANATCATCGGCGGCGGCTTCCTGCAATTGCTGGGTGCCCTGCCAGTCAATGTCAAACAACACATCGCGCCCGGACGCCAGTGCCGCCTCGACCGGCGCTTTGGGCGTGCCGTAATAATTGTCGAAAACCTTGGCAAATTCGAGCAACTCCCCGCGATTNCGCATTTCGCCAAATTGCTGGGGGTCGACAAAAACATAGTCTTCGCCATCCNNCTCACCGGGGCGNGGCGGGCGCGTGGTCATCGATACCGACATGGTAACCGCGTCATCGCTTGCCANAAGCCCGCGCGACAGNGTTGTCTTTCCTGCNCCTGACGGCGAGGANAGCACAAGCATCAAGCCGCGGCGAACAATGTTGGCACACATGAGGTTNCTCCGTGAGGGGTTGCTCTCGNGAATCGGNNCAGTATAGCGAATTATTGCCGCTGCTGTTTCTGCAATTTGCGCCAGCGGCGCACATTTTTATTATGCTCGGCCAATGTGTCGGCAAAAATATGCCCACCCNTGCCGTNGGCGACAAAATACAAGGCNGATGTGCTGGGCGGGTCAAGCACGGCNGCCAGCGCCGCGCGCCCCGGATTGGNAATCGGGGTCGGNGGCAGCCCGAAAATTGTATANGTGTTATAGGGCGTCGGCTTGCTAATCTCGCTCAGCCTGATCGGACGGCCCAGCGCGCCCTTGCCNCCCACCAGACCATAAATAATCGTCGGGTCCGATTGCAGCCGCATGCGNTTTCGCAGGCGNTTGATGAAAACCGCCGCNACTTGTCCGCGTTCGCCCGCCTGACCGGTTTCTTTTTCAACGATTGACGCCAGCACCAGCGCCTCTTGCGGGGTTTTAAGCGGCAATCCGCGCTGGCGGTTTTCCCATAATTGCGNGAGGGCTTGGGNTTGTGCNNCNTGCATTTTGGTNAACAGCGTCGCNCGCGCATGGCCGCGCGGCACATAATAAGTTTCCGGCAAAAGGCTACCCTCTGCGGGNATGGCCGCCATGCCCGANAGAACCGGCTCACCAAGCAGCAATTCGACCACTTGCTGGCTGGNCANGCCCTCCGGCACNGTAACCGCATGCATGACAACATCGCCGAGGCGCAAAATNCGCGAAATATCGCGCATGCTGGCGCGCGGNGGCAGATNAAATTCNCCGGCCTGCACGGGGCCAGCAANCCGGCTATAGACCGAAAAAACCAACGCGCTGTGCAAACTGCCCGATGCGGCGAGGTCGCGGGTTACNCTGCTCAATGACTGNCCTGGTGCAATATTGATCTGGCGNGCGTTTTGGTGCGGNCCCGGCGCTAAAAGCAAGGCCCAGCCTGAGGCACCGAGCANAAGACCNCCCACNAGGCCCAGCAGCACGCTTGCCATGANAAANAAGCGCNCNGGGCGTTCCANGAGAAATTTTAAAATTTTGAAAACGNGCGACACGCCNCGTTTACTCAAACGCTTTGAAAACCAGCGAGGCGTTGGTGCCGCCGAACCCAAAGCTGTTTGACAATACCGCCGTCACGTTTTTTTCCTGCGCCNGCTTTGGCACCAGATTAATATTCGTTTCCACCGAAGGNTTATCGAGGTTCAGCGTCGGCGGCAAAACATTGTCGCGAATGGCGAGAACCGAGAAAATAGCCTCGACCGAACCCGCCGCGCCNAGCAAATGACCGATCGCCGATTTTGTTGACGACATGGCAAGGTCGTCCGATGCACCGCCAAAAAGCTTCTCGACCGAACGCAATTCAATCTCGTCNCCAACNGGCGTTGAGGTGCCATGNGCGTTGACATAGCTGATTTCATCCACTGACAGCCCCGACCTTTTCAGTGCCGCGCGCATTGAACGGAACCCGCCCGACCCGTCTTCGGCTGGCGANGTGATGTGATAAGCATCGCCCGACATGCCGTAACCNACCACTTCGGCATATATTTTAGCGCCGCGCGCCTTGGCATGCTCTAATTCTTCAAGCACCANAATGCCGGAACCTTCACCCATCACAAAACCGTCACGGTCTTTGTCATAAGGGCGCGAGGCTTGCGTCGGCCGGTCGTTAAAGCNGGTCGATAACGCCCGACACGCCGCAAATCCGGCAATGCCCAGCGGTGTAATCGCGCTTTCCGTGCCACCGGCCACCATGANATCGGCATCATCCCACATGATGATGCGCGCGGCGTCACCTATGGCATGCGCGCCCGTGGAACATGCGGTCACAACGGCATGATTGGGNCCTTTAAGACCGTGTTTGATGGANACCTGCCCNCCAGCCAGATTAATCAGCGACCCCGGAATAAAAAACGGGCTCAAGCGGCGGGGCCCGCGCTCATTAAGCGTGATGGCNCCAGCCTCGATACCCTCAAGGCCGCCAATGCCGGCACCGATCATCACACCGGCGCGCTCTTTTTTCTCTTCCGTATCAGCAANATAGCCGGANTCGGCCAGCGCCATATCNGCACCCGCAATAGCAAAGGTGATGAAATCATCGACGCGCTTTTGATCTTTCGGGNCAATGAAAAGGTCGGCGTTAAAGCCGNCTTCACCGCGCTTTACCGGACACGCAATGCGNCACGGCAATTCTTCCGTGTTGAAACTGCTGATGGTGNNCGCGCCCGATTTACCATCAAGCAAATTGCGCCAGCTGGTTTCGATATCCGCACCCAGCGGATTAACAGACCCGATTCCGGTGACGACAACGCGNCTCATAATTGCCCGGCCCGAAGCCCCTTAGGAGGCTTGCTCAATGAATTTGACGGCGTCTGCAACAGTCAGAATGGTTTCGGCTGCATCGTCAGGAATTTCGATACCNAACTCTTCTTCAAAGGCCATAACCAGTTCTACCGTGTCCAAGCTGTCAGCTCCCAGATCGTCGATAAAGCTTGCTGCTTCGCTTACATTATCTGCTTCCACGCCTAGGTTTTCGACAACAATTTTCTTAACACGTTCAGCAATTTCGCTCATGATTAGTTCCTCAATTTTTCGTGCTACCCGACTGTCAGACAGCTTGTTCAAAACAGTTGCAAAGCATGTTTACCATACTTGCAGGCTAACTATCATCCTTTAAAAACGATGTCCAGCACCTGACAATCTGAATTTTCCGCGCAAAATTCGACNGCGCTCATACCATCGCCATGCCNCCATTGACATGCAATGTCTGGCCGGTGACGTAAGCCGCCTCATCGCTTGCCAGATAGACACACGCCGCCGCAATATCATTGCCTGCGCCCAGCCTGCCTGCGGGAATGGCCGCGGCAAGGCTCTCGCGTTGGGCTTCCGGCAGGGCATCTGTCATTGGCGTGGTGATGAAACCGGGCGCCACGCAATTGACCGTGATGCCACGGCTGGCAACTTCTTGCGCCAGCGATTTGCTCATACCGATCATGCCCGCTTTCGATGCCGCATAATTAGCCTGCCCCGGATTGCCAGTGGTGCCGACGACGGATGTAATGCCGATAATCCGCCCGTGTCGGCGCTTCATCATGCCCCGCAAAGCGGCGCGTATCAGTTGAAATCCGGCTGTGAGATTGACCGACAAAACAGCGTCCCAGTCTTCGTCTTTCATACGCAAAGCGAGATTATCGCGGGTGATACCGGCATTATTGACCAAAATATCCAGCCCATCGAGTGCGGTTTCAGCCGCGCCCGCCAGTGCTGCCGCGCCGTCGGATGAAGAAAGATCAGCAACCAGAACCTCGGCCCCCTCGCCCAGTTCATCGGCCAGTTCCTGCAACACATTTTCGCGCGTTCCAGCAAGCCCCACACGCGCGCCCGCGCCATGCAGACAGCGCGCAATGTCTTGCCCAATACCGCCCGACGCACCTGTCACCAACGCTGTTTTGCCGCTTAGATCAAACATTTCAGTCTCCTTGGTTTTCTTCCAAATAGGCGCGGATATCGTCAGGCGTCGACAGGGCTGTCGCTGTCAGGCGCGGGTCGATGCGCCGCGCCATGCCTGCCAGCACCTTGCCGCTGCCAAGCTCGACGAGATTGCCAGCATCATTATCGGCCAGCCAGATCATTGATTCGCGCCAGCGCACGCGCGCCGTTATCTGTTCGACCAGCAATTGCCGGATTTCTTCCGGTTCGATTACCGGAGCTGCGCGCACATTGGCGATAACCGGCACGGCTGGCGCGGCAATGTTCGTTTCGGCGAGCGCGGCCTGCATTTCATCGGCCGCGGGTTGCATCAGGGCACAGTGAAACGGCGCGCTGACGGGCAGTTCCATGGCGCGTTTGGCACCGCGTTCCTTCGCCAGATCAATCGCGCGGGCCACCGCTGCGGCATGGCCCGACACAACAACCTGCCCGACCGCATTATCATTGGCNGCGGCGCAAATTTCTTCGCCCTGTCCGGCTTCNTCGGCCACCTCGACAACGGCCTCAAACTCAAGCCCCAAAAGTGCTGCCATCGNGCCCACGCCGACAGGCACNGCGCGCTGCATCGCCTGACCGCGCAATTTCAACAGCCGCGCCGCGTCTTNAAGCTCCAACGCGCCCGTGGCGGTNAGTGCCGAATATTCGCCCAGACTATGNCCGGCAACATAGGCCGCGTTTTCGGATANTTTCACGCCATTTTCGGCCAGAACCCGCACCACNGCCATCGACACGGCCATCAGCGCAGGCTGNGCGTTTTCNGTNAGCGTCAGTTCGCTTTNCGGCCCNTCCCACATAAGTTGNGAGAGTTTTTGACCAAGCGCGTCATCGACCGCGGCAAAAACCGCGCGGGCTTCGCCAAATTCTTCCGCCAGCNCGCGNCCCATGCCGACAGCCTGGCTNCCCTGCCCCGGAAAAACAAATCCGCGTTTCATGTAAACCTCCCGATTTGCACAACAGGNTTGGGCCCNTTGCNTNATCTNTGGCCTANNTCTTTACAGCCCGCNTTGGGGCTTGCCAAGCTTTTGTTATNGGTGTACANGNGCGATGATTGAAATTCGGCTGGGGGCTGAACGGATCNTCTGTCATNNNGACAGGCAGGNATTTGCCGGGATCCCGTGTCTCCGCTCTCGCGTNACTTGTGGGCCTCTCCGGGCTNGCTAGGGGCTCGGCGCCGANAAGACCAAGGAGAGAGGTTATGGCTCTTTACGAGCATATTTTCATCGCGCGTCAGGATATTTCGTCCCAACAGGTCGANGGTCTGACGGATATGATTACCGCNGTTTTGGAAGAAAATGGCGGCAAGATTACCAAGCAGGAATATTGGGGCATCAAATCGCTTGCTTACCGGGTCAAAAAGAACCGCAAAGGGCATTATTCGCTGCTGAATATCGANGCCGAGCACGGCGCGATTGCNGAAATGGAACGNCGCATTAGCCTGAACGACGATATTATTCGTTTCATGACATTGCGGGTTGACGTGCATGAGNCGGAAGAATCNGTCCAGCTTCGTAANAAAAATCGTGACGAGCGCCGCCCGCGCCGTGACGCCANTTCNGAAGAGGAGAGCCGCTCATGAGCCAGGGACGCCGNCCCTTTGGTCGCCGCCGCAAATCCTGCCCGTTTTCAGGGGCAAATGCGCCGGTCATCGATTATAAAGATACCCGCCTGCTGCAACGCTATGTTTCCGAGCGGGGCAAAATTGTGCCGCGCCGCATTACCGCTGTTTCTGCAAAAAAACAGCGCGAATTGGCCCGTGCTNTCAAGCGCGCGCGCTATCTCGCGCTGATGCCTTACGCNATCGATCAGTAGGCTGGCGCTGACGGTCANTAAACCGGCAGATTTCCNCCGCGCGAGGTGGTGACATGANACACGCCAAGGCCTTNAGGGTTTGTTTTGCAGCCGTNTTTACCTGCGGCCTGCTNGTTGCGCTTATCACATTGCCNTTCGCAGCCCTGCCNGTCGCCTATATCGGGCTGACCATGGGGNTGATGGCGGCAGCGGTCACGGCAGGGTTNGCNTCACTTTTNCTNGGCGCGCTGGCCGGCCCCGGCACGGCNCTCAGTTTCATTATCAGTTTTGGCGTGCCNGTTTTATGGCTCATTCGTCTCGCNCTGTTATCGCGCCGACCAGACCTNGACACGGATTATGAGTTTTACCCCGCCGCGCAAATTATCATGCAGGCTGTCATTATTAGTGGCGCGCTGGCGGCGGTCATTTTTCTGGTTAATGCGGATGCCCCGCAAGGGCTTCCCGGCATNTTTGCCCAAAGCCTGCAAAACGCACCGCAAGTATCCGAGTTAATCNGNACGGTTTACGGCACCGACACAAATCTTTTGGGCGTCGCCAATATTATTCTGATATCGGGATTTGCCAGCTGGCCGCTCATATTGCTGGGCACGCTGCAATGCGCCCAAGGGCTTGCCCAATATAGTGGCAATAATCTGCGCCCTGCCGAGACGCATGACCGGCTGGNAATGCCGGTTTGGTTCGATTTTGCGTTGGGGCTTTCGCTGCTTNGCACATGGCTNGCAAGCGGCTGGCCGGCCACGCTGCTCGCGGTTTTTGCGGCGATTCTTNTAGGCGCATATTTTCTGTTGGGTTTGGCGGTTATTCATGCTATTTCCCGCCACTGGAANGGTCGTGTCTGGTTTCTGGCAGGGCTTTATTTCCTGATTTTTGTGATGGCTTGGGTGATCGTACCGATCAGTTTGCTCGGTCTATTGGANTCNCGGCTTAATTTACGNCGCGTGCCCGCACAGCCACCAAAATCNNACGATGATGAGGAGAACAAGTGATGCAGGTCGTATTATTGGAGCGTGTATCCAGACTTGGACAGATGGGNGATGTTGTAAACGTCAAGGACGGTTATGCCCGCAATTTTCTATTGCCGCAGGGNAAAGCATTGCGCGCCAACAAAGCTAATCTGGAACGNTTTGAAAGTGAGCGCGCGCAGTTGGAAACNCGCAATCTGGANCGCAANAACGATGCCGAGGCCGTTAATGCCAAATTGAACGAACAGACATTCGTTATCATCCGGCAATCGGGCGANACCGGCCANCTTTACGGCTCGGTCACAACACGCGATATCGCNGCGCAGCTATCGGATGAGGGTTTCAGCGTCGAGCGCAATCAAATTTCGCTCGAAATGCCGATTAAAAATCTGGGTCTGCACAATGTCAGCGTTTCGCTGCACCCTGAGGTTTCCAGCACGGTGATTGTCAATGTGGCGCGCACCGAAGAAGAAGCCGANCGTCAAGCCGCTGGCGAAGATGTTACAGCAGANCANCAGGCCGANAACGTCGAAGCCACGCCAGATGTCGAAGAAATCTTCGANGAAGGTGTGGAAGTNGCGCTGANCGATGNTGCAGAAGAAGAAGCTGTCGAAGTGGAAGCTGCGGAAGTTGTCGAAGAAGCNGNTGAAGAAACAGGCGAAGCTGAAGCCGATAATGACGCTGATNATGACGCCGAAAGCGACACCGAAAGNGATACCGGNGACGAAACACCCNCTTNAAGAAAAGTTGTCCCCGNNGTTAACAGGCCGCCCAAATTTTTTTCGGGCGGCCTTTGTTTTTTTCCTATCGCCCTCTGACNNGCTTGACTAGATTNGNNTGATGGAAACGCCTGTNGCCCAAATCGCCGCACAATCCNAACACGCTGAAGCGCNGCAATTGCCGCATAANATTGAGGCTGAGCAAGGGCTTTTGGGCGCNCTGCTNATCAATAATGATGCGCTGGAGCAGATCTCCNATTTTCTGATGGCGCGGCATTTTTTCGACCCCGTGCATGCGCGCATTTACGAGGCCGTTAGCAAGCTGATTAATAATGGTAATCTNGCGTCACCGGTNACANTNAAAACCTATCTCGACCATGATGACGGGCTGGCAACGCTTGGCGGNGCCGGATATTTGGCGCGGCTGGCNAGTAATGCGACNACGATTGCCAATGCNCGCCAATATGGNCGCACCATCTATGATTTGGCGGTNCGCCGCGAACTGATAACNGTCGGCGAGGAGATGATTGCGNATTCGTTTGAGGCCGAGATTGACGAAAACCCTGCCTCGCTCATCGACAAGGCCGAGCAATCCCTTTACGAAATTGCCGAAAANGGCGCGCATAGTTCGGGCTTTATGGCATTTGAAGAATCGTTNGCCGGAGCCATCGAAATGGCNGAGCGCGCCTATCAGCGCGAGGGTCATTTGTCGGGTATTTCAACCGGCTTTCGCGGTCTTGACGACATGCTNGGNGGGTTTCAAGANAGCGACCTCATCATTTTGGCNGGACGCCCGGGCATGGGCAAAACCGCGCTGGCAACCAATGTGGCGTTTTCGATTGCCCATGATTATTTGAAAGCACAGACCAGCGGCAACACTGAAACCATGCCNGACGGCACGGTGAAAGTGAAAGATGGCGGNGTNGTNGGNTTTTTCTCGCTGGAAATGTCGGCAGAACAACTCGCAACTCGTATGCTGGCCGAACGCTCNGGCGTCTCGGCATCCAACATCCGCAAAGGCGATATTCANGAAGACGAATATGGCCGNCTGGTCGCNGCCGCGCGCGACCTGAACGATGCNCCNCTNTTTATCGACCATACGGGCGCNATTCCGATTGCGACGNTGGCCGCGCGCGCGCGCCGCCTGAAGCGCCAGCGCGGGCTGGGGNTGATTGTGGTCGACTANTTGCAGCTTGTNCGCGCCTCCAACACGCGCGGCAATGACGGNCGCGTGCAGGAAGTCAGCGAAATCACGCAAGGCCTCAAAGCCCTTGCCAAGGAGNTGAACGTGCCNGTTCTGGCGCTGGCGCAATTNTCGCGTCAGGTCGAGACGCGCGACGACAAGCGCCCCCTGCTGGCCGATTTNCGCGAGTCCGGTTCGATTGAGCAGGANGCCGATATCGTNATGTTNGTTTANCGCGAGCCCTANTATCTGGCGCGCGAAAAGCCGACCGAAGGCACGGAAGAATTTATGCGCTGGCANGANCGCATGTCGCTGGTCGACGGCACNGCCGAAGTTATTATCGGCAAAAACCGNCACGGGCCNACNGGCACNGCAAAAATGGCCTTTGAAGACCGGTTNACGCGGTTCACNGATTTGGTCGAAGATGACCATGTGCCNGAGCGTTATGACTGACCCNGNNNCNCGTTCACCCGNCTGCGCGCANGTNACNGTCGACCTCGCCGCANTGGGCAGAAATTATNANACCATGCNCGAGAAATCNGGCGNGGCNNANGCCGCCGCCGTNATCAAGGCNGATGCCTATGGGCTGGGGATGGNTGAAATCGTCCCNAAATTNTTGGCNATGGGATGCCGCAGCTTTTTTGTAGCCCTTGANAANGAAGGCNACGCGGCNCGCGCGCTCGCNCCCGACGCCGATATTTATGTGCTGAACGGCCTGCCCGCCGGNGCCGCGCAAAATTTTGCNNANGCGGGCTTGCGNCCCTGCTTGATTTCTTTNGCGCAAATCNCCGANTGGCAGAGCTTANTGNCGCNNNNATGGCGCNCACCCCGCATGTGTGTTTGTNGATACCGGCTTCAGCCGNCTGGGGCTTGACGNNGCGGAAGTGCAGACNCTCGCCAGCGACCCTTCNCNGTTTGAAGGNTGGANGCTGGCACTTGTCGCCAGCCATTTGGCATGCGCNGANGATACCGANCATCCAATGAACCGCGCCCAGCTTGAGAAATTCAGGTTTGCCCGCGACCTGCTNCCCGATGCTCCGGCATCGCTGGCAAATTCGGGCGGGGTTTTGCTGGGCCCGGATTACTGCTTTGACATGACCCGCATNGGCATCAGCCTTTATGGGGGCTCCCCGCACGCCGCAGATGAAACGGCCCTGGANAGCGTTGTGACACTNCACGCGCCNGTGCTGCAAACGCGCGNGCTGGGGGCTGGTGACAGCATTGGCTATGGCGCGANATTTACNGCCGCGCGCGATATGACNATTGGCATTGTCGGNCTGGGCTATGGCGATGGCCTGCCGCGCAGCCTTGGCAATCGNGACACTGGCNTTGCGCGCGTCATGGTGANCAACANGCCCGTGCCGCTNGTGGGNCGCATGTCGATGGACACATTGGCTATCGACCTCACCGACCTCGAAANCCCGGTCGCGCCNGGCGATATGGTGGAGATTTTCGGCCCCNATAACCCGATTGATGCCATTGCCACNCAAGGCCANACGATTTCATANGAGCTTCTCNCCNGGCTCGGAGGCCGCTATAACCGCATATACGAAGATAACTGACCCCACCGGGTCACGNCACGGAGATTGATGTGCNGGCGATANCTNCCATAGGCAGATTTTTTCTAGGGTTTTTNAGCCAGACGGGTCTGTTGACCCTNTTCNTCGTGCAGGCGNTCAAGGCGCTCGTCACNCCGCCCGTTTATGCGCGGCTNATCGGCCAGCAAATTATGCGTATCGGNTATTATTCGCTNCCCGTGGTGGCGCTAACCTCGTTTTTTACCGGCGGCGCGCTGGCTATCCANATTTANTATGGCGGCAATCAGTTNAATTCCGAGGCGATTGTATCGAGCATTGTGGCGCTCGGCATCACCCGCGAATTGGGGCCCGTGCTTGGCGGGCTNATGGTGGCTGGCCGTGTGAGTGCNGCCATCGCCGCCGAGATTGGCACCATGCGCGTGACCGAGCAGATCGACGCGCTGACAACCCTGTCGACCGANCCNTTCAAATANCTGGTGGCACCCCGCGTCATCGCNGCCACCTTGTGCATGCCNGTGCTGGCNCTGATTGCCGACATTATCGGCGTGATGGGCGGCTTTGTTGTCGGCACGCAATCNTTCGGTTTNAACGCGGCCATTTATGTGCAGCAGACAGTGAATTTTNTGCAACCCGATGATGTCTTTTCCGGCCTCATCAAAGCNGCGGTGTTCGGTTTCATTATCNCGATTATGGGGTGCTATCACGGCTATCACAGCAAGGGCGGCGCGCAAGGNGTGGGCCGCGCCACCACNAATGCGGTTGTGGCTTCATCCATCCTCATTCTNGCGGCGAATTATCTGATGACGTCGCTTTTGTTCTCCGCATGACCGGCATGATAAANCTTGCTGGCNTCACCAAAGCCTTCGGTGCCAAACAGGTGCTACAGGGCGTTGACCTGAACATTGAAAAAGGTCAGTCGGTGGTGGTGATCGGCGGGTCGGGCAGCGGCAAGTCGGTCATGCTGAAATCCATTTTGGGTCTTTTGACGCCCGATGCTGGCACCATACATGTTGACGGCACACAGACGGTCGGCCTGTCGCGGCGCGCGCGCGCGCATATCGACGCAAATATGGGCATGTTGTTTCAAAACGGTGCCCTGTTTGACAGCCTACCCGTCTGGCGCAATGTGGCTTTTCGTGGGCTACAAGACAACACGCTCGACACACAAGCCGCCCGCGACATTGCCGTTACCAGCTTGGCGCAGGTCGGGCTGGGGCCGGAATTGCTGGATGTTTTCCCCGCCGCGCTTTCCGGTGGCATGCAAAAGCGGGTCGGTCTTGCCCGCGCCATTGCATCCAAGCCGGACATTATATTTTTTGACGAGCCGACCACTGGCCTCGACCCCATTATGACGGATGTCATCAACCATCTGATCCGCGATTGCGTGCGCGAGCTGGGCGCAACCACGCTCACCATCACCCATGACATGACCAGCGTGCGCGCGATTGCCGACAAAACCGCGCTGTTATATCAGGGCCGCATTATCTGGCAGGGCACGACGCAAGAACTGGAACAATCCGATGACCCGTTTTTGAACCAGTTCATCAATGGGCTCGCACATGGGCCCATTGAGGTGGAAAATCAGGCATTGGAGACAGTTGCTGGCGGTGCTGCCTAATGGCGAAAACCAGCCAATATGTTTGTAATAATTGCGGGCATGTGAGCAGCAAATGGTCGGGCAAATGCGATGCTTGCGGGGCGTGGAATGCCATGACGGAGGAACCCTCCGGCGCACGCCCGCCGATTGGACGCGGCGCAAAGGCTCCCAAGGGACGTAAAGTTGAATTGTCGTCGCTAACAGGCCAAGACACCGAACCGGCGCGGCTTACATCGGGCATTAGCGAACTTGACCGCGTGCTAGGCGGCGGGCTGGTGGCGGGCTCGGCGACATTGCTGGGCGGCGACCCCGGCATCGGTAAATCCACATTGCTGTTGCAGGCCGCGGCAAGCATGGCGCGCAAAGATTTGCGGACGGTTTATATTTCCGGCGAGGAAGCGCTTGCCCAATTACGCATGCGGGCGGCGCGCCTGAAACTGACCCAAGCGCCGGTGGAACTGGCCGCCGAAACCAATATTGCCGATATTCGTAAAACCCTGGAAAGCGCCGGCGATGTCGGCCTTGTCATTATCGATTCCATCCAGACCATGTGGTCGCCCGCCATTGAAGCCGCACCGGGCACGGTCAGCCAGGTGCGCGTGTCGGGCCAGGAGCTTATTCATTTCGCCAAGGCCAATGATGTCGCTGTCATTCTCGTCGGCCATGTCACCAAAGACGGCCAGATTGCGGGGCCGCGCGTGCTGGAGCATATGGTGGATACGGTGGTCTATTTCGAAGGCGACCGCGGCGACCAGTTCCGCATTTTGCGCGCCATCAAAAACCGCTTCGGGCCAGCCCATGAAATCGGCGTGTTTGAAATGCGCGAAGAGGGCTTGGCCGAGGTGCAAAACCCGTCGGCGCTATTTCTGGAAGCGCGCGATGAGAGCGTGCCCGGCGCTGCCGTATTCGCGGGCATAGAAGGCACGCGCCCCGTTCTGGTGGAAATTCAGGCGCTGGCGGCCCCCTCATCACTGGCGACCCCGCGCCGCGCGATTGTCGGCTGGGATAGCGCGCGCCTGTCTATGGTGCTTGCCGTTTTGGAAGCGCGTTGCGGCATGGCGTTTGGCGGCCGCGATGTGTTTTTAAATGTCGCCGGTGGCTTACGCATCAACGAACCGGCGGCAGATTTGGCCGTGGCCGCAGCGCTTATTTCGTCAATGTCGGGCAAGCCCCTGCCCCGCCAGTCCGTCGTGTTCGGCGAAATCAGCCTTTCGGGTGCCGTGCGGCCGGTTAGCCAGAGCGAGTTGCGGCTGAAGGAAGCCGCCAAGCTGGGCTTCCAGCAGGCTTTCGCACCGGCGGCAGGCAATGCGGCTATGCCGGTCAAGGAAATTGGCGATCTGGCATCCCTCATCGCCGCATTAGGTGTTTCGCCAGACAGTCATCAAGACGACTCATGATAGTTTAGCGCCTATGGATTTGCTTGCCCTCGACTATGTTGTTTTCGGTGTCCTGCTGGTATCGGCGGCACTGTCTCTCATGCGCGGGTTTGTCAAAGAAGTGCTGTCAATCACGGGCTGGGTCGTATCCAGCTATGCCGCGCTTTTTNTGGGGCCAATGGTAAAGCCNTTACTGGCGCCCTNTATCGACATTGAATGGGTGGNAAACGCTGGTGCNCTGCTNCTGGTATTTCTGGTTTTCCTCATTCTNTTTTCATTNGCCAGCAATTTTATTTCCTCCAAGCTTNNCNANNGCGGCATCGGCATGCTGGACCGCACATTGGGCGTCGCTTTTGGGGGGTTGCGCGGGGCGTTCATCGTCTGCCTTGCCTATTTCGTTGTNGTGCTTGTGCTGCCGGAAAAAGACCANCCCGACTGGATTCGCGATGCCAAGGTGCGCCCGCTATTGCAAACCGGCATTCGGGTNATGGTCACAATTGTTCCGATGGACCGCTTGCCACTCAACATNACCAATATTGANGGCACATTACGCAACATGCCNGAACAAGGTTTTGAAAAGCTTGCCCCTGCGCTTTTGCCCGAACTTATCCCCGACGCANCCNCCCCCGCCGAANCGCCCGAACCNAGCGACAATGAAGCAGAAGACACGCAAGCCGACACAGGCTATAAACAANATGACCGANACTTAATGGAACGTCTTATCCGCAATACGGAAGGTGTCAGATGAATTTGCACAATTCCTATGGCGACAGGCTACGCGAAGAATGCGGCGTGTTCGGCGTGTTCGGCCATCCCGATGCCGCCGCNCTCACAGCGNTGGGNNTGCACGCGCTACAGCATCGCGGCCAAGAAGCGGCTGGCATTGTTTCNTTTGACGGCAAGCAATTTCATGCCGAAAGGCGGCTCGGCCTCGTCAGCGACCATTTTACCAAAGCCAGCATTCTCGACCGGCTGCAAGGCAATATGGCATGCGGCCATGTGCGCTATTCAACNACCGGNGAAACGATTTTACGCAATGTGCAGCCCTTGTTTGCCGACCTNGCNGGGGGCGGGTTTGCCNTTGCCCATAATGGNAATCTGACNAATGCGCTTACTTTGCGTAATTCGCTTGTGCGCGATGGNGCNATTTTTCAGTCGACATCTGATACGGAAACCATTTTGCAGCTTGTCGCGCGGTCGAACCGTGGCAACACGCTGTCACGNTTTACCGANGCNCTTTTCCAAATCGAAGGGGCGTATGCNCTGGTTGTCATGACCAATAAAAAACTNATTGGCGCGCGCGACCNGCTGGGCATTCGACCGCTNATTCTGGGCCAGCTTGACGGGCATTATATTCTGGCGTCGGANACCTGCGCGTTGGATATTATCGGCGCGCAATTTGTGCGCGAGGTTGAAAATGGCGAGATTGTCGTCATTACCGAAGATGGGTTGGAGAGTGTCAAACCGTTCCCCAAACTTGCGCCGCGCCCCTGCGTTTTCGAATATATTTATTTCTCCCGNCCCGACAGCNTTATTGGCGGAAAAAGCGTTTATGATTGCCGCAAGGCGCTTGGCCGCCAACTGGCCCTTGAAAGTGCGGTGCCGGCAGATGTCGTCATTCCNGTNCCCGATAGCGGCGTGCCNGCCGCCATCGGCTATGCCGACCAATCGCAAGTGCCGTTTGAANTGGGNATCATCCGCAACCATTATGTNGGGCGCACATTTATTGAACCGCAACAATCCATCCGCGCNTTTTCGGTNAANCTTAAACACAATGCCAACCGCGNGCATGTGGACGGCAAGCGCGTGATATTGATTGACGACTCGATTGTGCGCGGAACGACATCTGTCAAAATCGTTCAGATGATGCGCGATGCTGGTGCANCGGAAGTTCACCTTCGCATTGGNGCGCCGCCCATCACGCATCCAGATTTCTACGGCATNGATACGCCNGATCAAGATCAGTTNCTCGCGGCCAATAATTCGNTGGAAGAAATGCGCGCNTATATCGGTGCCGANAGCCTAGCTTTTTTGAGCGTTGATGGGCTCTACCGNGCCATGGGCTTTNAAAATGGCCGCGATGCAGCGCGCCCNCAATTTACNGACCATTGCTTTACCGGCGATTATCCGACNGGCTTGACCGACCAGCAAGATGACGGCCATGTNAANCANCTTTCATTGCTTGCAGAACAGGCATAGCCAATTCGATGACAGCTTCTAAACCNGATTTTGGGGGGCGTGTNGCGCTTGTCACTGGCGCGTCGCGNGGGCTNGGATACGCCGTGGCCCGCGCGCTNGCNNTGGCNGGCGCACATGTTTTNCTGNTTGGCCGCACGCAAGGCGCGCTNGAAGCCCTTTACGATGACATTNGTGCCAATGGCGGCGATGCCACNGGCGTTCCGATGGATGTGACCGATGGCGATGCGCTCGACCGNTTNGGNGNAGCCGTGGCCGAACGCTGGGGCCGGCTCGATCTTTTAGTTGGCAATGCCGGAGAATTGGGNCCCATCACGCCCGTTAGCCATATCGCGCCGGACGCNTTTGAAAAAACACTGGCTATCAATGTNACCGCCAATGCGCGGCTCATTCGCGCCNTGGAACCGTTGCTNTTGCANGCCGANGCCCCGCGNGCGGTTTTTGTAACTTCAGGCGCGGCCAGCAAAGCCCGGCCCTTTTGGGGNGNTTATGCCNCCTCGAAAGCCGCCCTTGACGCCNTGGTNAGAACTTGGGCGCACGAACATGAAAACGATGCGCTGNGGGTTAATCTTTTGTCGCCCGGGCCAGTGCGTACGGCNATGCGNGCCCAAGCCATGCCGGGCGAAGACCCCGAAACGCTNCCCGCCCCTGCCGANGTTGCGCCGCTGTTTCTGGAGTTATTATCGCCCACGGAAACGCGCACGGGCGAAATCGTTCGATTTGCGCCCTAAANTCTATTTGTCTTNGTAAGGGTTTTTGCCTTTACGCACAAAAAGACGAAGCGGNACNCCANCNAGCTCAAATGTCTCGCGCAACGCATTAACCAGATAACGCTGATAGCTNTCGGGCACGGCGTGGCCNCGGCTTGAAAAGGTNACGAAAGTCGGCGGGCGCGATTTGGCTTGCGTNATATANCGCAANCGAACNGGACGCCCCTTATCGGCGGGNGGCGGGTGGCGCTCGATCACACCCGACAGCCAATTATTAAGCTTGGCCGTGCCAATGCGCGCATTCCACAGCCCGTATTGCCGCACGATGGCGGGCATGAGCTGGTCGACGCCGTGGCCGGTTTCCGCCGACAGCATAAGCACCGGCACCCCACGCAATTTCGGCAGCGCGCGCAGCAATGTGTCGTTGACGGTCTGGCGCACCTCTTGGCGGTCGAGTTTCAAATCCCATTTATTGATGCCGATAATGAGCGCACGGCCTTCGCGTTCAACCAGATCCGCCAGTTGGACATCCTGCTTGTCAAACGGGCTGCTCGCGTCAATCAACAGCACCACAATCTCGGCAAATTTTACTGCGCGAAGCCCGTCGGCAACCGACAGCTTTTCCAGCTTTTCCGTCACGCGGGCCTTGCGCCGCATGCCAGCGGTATCCCACAAGGTAACAGCGCGCCCCGTATCCGGCGCACCAGCACCGTGCCACATCCAGTTGACCGAAATGCTGTCGCGCGTGATGCCAGCCTCCGGCCCCGTCAGCAAACGGTCTGTGCCGAGCAGCCGGTTTATTAAGGTTGATTTACCTGCATTCGGGCGTCCCAAAATGGCGACACGAAGCGGGCGTTCGGGGTCGTCTTCAAACGGTGTTTCCGGATCAAAGGCCACATCTTCTTCGTCAAACGCATCCGTATCCCCGGCAGGGTTGGCTTGCGTGTGCGCGGCAATCGCCTCGCGCAGCTGCATATATAAATCGTCCGTGCCCTGCCCGTGCTCGGCTGACAGCGCAATGGGCGTGCCCAGCCCCAATTTATAAGCCTCATTATAGCCGGTCTCGCCCGCACGCCCCTCGCATTTATTCGCCGCCAAAATGACCGGCACTTGCGTTTTGCGCAGCAGACGGGCAAAAAACTCATCCTCCGGCAATAGCCCGGCGCGCGCATCCGTCAGCATCAACACCATATCGGCTTCTTCGATGGCGGCTTCGGTCTGCTCGCGCATACGCGCCTGCAACGACCCCGAGCGGCCTTCTTCAAAACCTGCCGTGTCGACAATCTGAAACCGCAAATCACCCAGCCGCGCATCGCCGAAACGCCGGTCGCGCGTCACACCGGGCTGGTCATCAACCAATGCCAGACGCCGCCCGACGAGGCGGTTGAACAGAGTGGATTTGCCCACATTGGGCCGGCCGACAATAGCCAGTACAAACGGTTGCATTGTCTTTTATGTCCGTGGTCGTTACCGACGCGCGATCAGGGTGCCGTCATCGGTCAAAAAGTAAATCGTGCCATCTGCTACCACTGGCGGCACATTGACGGGTTCACCCAAATCCACGCGCTCACTGATTTCGCCATTGGCCGGGTCAAGCGCCAGCATTTCACCGGTCGAGGAAGCGACATAAACCTTGCCGCTTGCCAGAACCGGCCCCGTCCAGTTAATGCGCCCTTCGCGGTCGTCGGGGTCTTCAAAAGCCGGAAGCTGACTCACCCAGCGCACACGGCCTTGCGCGCTCGACAGGCACACAAGCTGCCCGTCCAGCGTAATGACAAATATAAAATCGCCCAAAACCCAAGGCGTTTCAATCGAGCCGATATCTGTGGTCCAGATGCGTTCGCCGGTTCGCATATCAATACTGACCATGCGCCCGCCATGCGACACGGCGAAAACCCTATCGCCGTCAATCACCGGGCGCCCGACAATGGCATTAAGCTCCGACAAGGGCGTGATCTGCGTGGCGCGGCTGGTCAGGCTGTCCGACCAAGCCACCCGACCATTAATGCTGTTCAGCGCAACAATTTCGCCCGAATTAAAGCCGGCGACAACCATGCGGGAATCGACCGCCGGACTTGCAGCCCCGATAACGGTTGCCAATTCGGTAATCGCCAAATGCTCCCACAGGCGGCTGCCATCTTCGGTCGACACCACTTGAAGGCGGCTGTCGCGCGACACGGCGTATAGGCGTCCGGCGCGGATTGTCGGCGCATTTGAAAACGGCACAGTATTGCGAATTTTCCAGATGACATCGCCTGTTTCGGCTGACAGGGCGATAATCTCGCCAAATCCGGAGGTGACAAACACGCGGCCATTATCGTAAGCGAGGCCGCCGCCAAATCCGTCTTCAATTTCCACGGCGCGCTCACGAATGCCAACAAATCGCGTTAGCCCTGTATTGGGCTTGGTGTCCTCGGCAGCGACGGAACGCTGCCAGATAATTTTACCGGTCTTGGCATCCAACGCCGAAACATCCAGTTCAGCCCCCAGAGCGAAAACTTTTCCGCCGCCAATAACCGGCGGGCTTTTCAACCGCAGATCATTGGTGTTGCCAGAAACGGCATCGACCTTGAAGGCGCGCTTATTACCGTCAAGCGCCACATGGTAGGCGGCATGGCTGGCATAACCGCCTGGGTTCGGCCATTCATTGTTTCGGAACACTGGCGGCAAGGTGATGGCCTGCTCGCTGACCCGCGGGTCCACGGCCAGCGCGCGCTCAAAATTCAAAACCGAGATGCGCTCGCCGTCCAGCTTCGGCTTTTCATCAGCGGCGCAAGCGGCCAGAAACAGGGCAAGCCCAAGCGCCGGAAATGCTGGGCGCACATGCGTTTTGAGGGTACGGGAAATGGCGTTCATGGGCTTTTGACCTTCACCTTTTGACTTTCACAAAATCTCGTTAAATCGCATGACACTTATTCGGCTTGAGCGGAGGGGCGCAATTTCGCCTCAACTTCACTCAGCATAATCTGTGCCCGTTGTTTGCTGAACGGGGTGGCATCAGGGTCGGCCAGCTGCTCGGCGTATAATTCGCGCGCCTTTAGCGGGGCGTCCTTGGTAAAATAAGCCAGCGCCAGAATATCGCGCGCAATCGGGCGCAGCGCATTGCCCTCGTCAAACAGGCGCGCCAGCCGCGCCGCAATATCATCGGCATTGGCTTTCTGGTTCACCAGCACGATAGCGGCCTGAAGGCGCGCATAATCGCGCATCGGACGCGCCAGATCACCACGCGCGGCCAAGGCATCAAACCCGGCTAGCGCCGCGGTGAAGTCGGCATTTTCAGCCGCCGCGCGCGCCGCGCCAAAAGCGGCAAGCACACCGTAACCATTGGCTTCTCTCTGGGCGAAGGCACTCAACAACTCAAACCGGGCAGCGCTGTCTGCCTCGCCCATTTGTTGCAGCAAATCTTCATAGCGCAGCGAGGCCGCCTCATTTTGCGACTGCTGATAGGCCCGATAGCCAACGACAATAGCAACGAGCAGCACAATAGCGACCGCCCCCCCGATAACCAGCAAGCCATAGCGATCCCACATGGCCTGCCACCGGTCGCGGCGCAGGTCGGCATCTACTTCGGCAAAAATATCACTCACGGGCTTGCTCCTTATTCAGCCTTTGGCTCTTCGTCGTCCGCTTTCATAGCATAGGTATGCTTTTGCTCAGGAAATTTTCTTGCCCGCACTTCTTCTGCATAGGCTTGAGCAGCGCCAGCAATCTGCGCGCCCAGCGTGGCAAACTCTTTGACAAATTTCGGCACGGACGGCGACAGCCCAAGCATATCCTCGGTCACTAGAATTTGCCCATCGCAACCAGGTGACGCGCCAATGCCAATCGTCGGCACGGATATTTCGCTGGAGATTTTATCGGCCAGTTCAGCCGCCATGCCCTCCAGCACAACGGCAAACGCGCCCGCGCGGGCCAGTGCTTTTGCGTCTTCTTCGATTTGCGGCCAGTCGGCGCGGTGGCGGCCTTGCGTTTTAAAACCGCCCATCACGTTCACATTTTGCGGCGTCAGGCCAATATGCCCCATCACCGGAATGCCGCGCTCGGTCAAATGCCGCACGGTCGCTTCCATGCGGGTGCCGCCTTCGAGTTTAACCGCCTGCGCGCCGGTTTCCTTAATCGCGCGCGCGGCATTGTGAAACGCATGCGCCGGGCTTTCTTCATAAGTGCCAAACGGCAAATCAATGACCACCAGCGCCTTTTGCGAGCCGCGCACCACCGCCGCGCCATGGGCAATCATCATTTCGAGCGTGACGCCCAGCGTCGTTTCCATGCCGTACATCACCATGCCGAGGCTGTCGCCCACGAGCAGGAGGTCGACATGGGGATCAATTAATTTGGCCGTATGCGCGTGATAAGAGGTCAGGCAGACAATGGGATCTTTGCCTTTACGCGCTATCAGTTCCGGTACCGTCAAGCGTTTGGTGCCCGCGTGAAGTGACATGAGATTCTCCAGAACACCGCACCGGAAATCCAGCTCAAGGTGTATGAAAATGGGTGGTGAGAGCCCGCGAAAACCCTCGCGCGAAAGCTAGCCGATATTGCTCACAAGCGCAAATCAGGAAGCACGGCGCAGCGTGCTGATTTGTGCGGCCTCGCCCCTTTCGGACAGGCGCGCGCAGGCGTTCCAGAACTGGCGGGCTTCCCAGTCATTCATGGCCGGGTCGGCATTGGTCAGTTCCACCTCGCCATGGACGTTGTGGTAATAGCTGCCATGGGCCAGATCGGGTTGTGTGGCGCAAATCAGGCTGGTTTGGGCACCAGCCACCGGATCGATGAGTAAATGCTGCTTCATGGCGCGCGAAACCGCACCGCCAAGGCCGAGATTGGTCGCCACAACGCCCGGATGCACAATAAACACATTGAGGCGCGGATAGCGCCGTTGCAGTTCGCGCGCCACCCAGAAATTGCCAAGCTTGCTGCGGTGATAAGCCTTGATGCCGCCAAGCGGCGTGCGCCAGCGGAAATCGGCCGAGCAGCTTTGAGAAAAAACATAAATGTCGCCGGTCAGAACAATAACGCGCGCTTTTTCCGACAAACACCCGCGCAAAAGGCCTGCGCGCAAGGCGAAATGACCCAGCACATTTGTGCCGAAACTAATTTCGTGGCCTTGCGGGGTTTCATCGTATTTCGTCGGCATAATACCGGCATTTTCGACCAGAATATCCAGCGGCTTGCGGCGAAAAATCTTGTTAATCTCCTGCACGGCCAAGGCCACGCTGTCGAGATCGGCGAGGTCGCAAATCACGGGCGTCAGCCGGTCGGCATCATAACCGTCTTCGCCCAGCCCTTTGATCAAGGCGCGCAGTTTTTTGCACGAGCGACCAGCAAGCACAACATGAGCCCCGCGCGCGAGCAAGCCCGCCACGGTTTCGCGCCCAATACCGGAAGTTGGCCCTGTAACAAGCGCTGTTTTGCCTTCTAACAGGGGCAAATCCGGGCACATCCGGACAGATTCCTTCTGCCCAGAGTAACAACCCAACATGCGCCGGACTGGGCGTGCTTCTAGCCGCGTTAACATCACATCTCCTGCTTATTAGACAGGTTACGCAAAAAACGCCCTATTGGTTTAATCTGGCGGTCATTTTAATTGGGCCGAGGTGATAAACATTGAAAATTTCTCGCACCAGACAAGCACCGCCGGATAATCATCGGCCTTGACCGAAGACGGCACGCGCAGCCGGAAATTTTCAAAAGCCTTGATATCGCCAACCCGCACGCTTTGGGCCTTAATATCCTCAAAACCGGCTTTGGTATCGACATATTTCGGCGTCAGATACAGCTTGTAATCGGGCCCCGGCGTCACGCGGCCTTGCAATGTGATAAAAGTTTCACCGTTTTCGACCGAGTGAATAATCTCGCCATCGCCATAATGCAGCGGGTCGCTGCCCGGCAGGTCGCGCACAAACATGCCGCGCCGTTCAGCGGCGGCACTGGCACCAGCCAGCACGGTTTCATCAGCGCCGTCGCCAGCAAGAATGATCGGCAGAAAGTAAACGCCCAGCCCAAAGCCGGGAATAAGACCAAGAAGCCCGCCAACAATCAGGCCCACCAAGAAAGGTTTTCTATTCATATTATTGTTTCCTTTTTTCCAGGACATGAATTTCACACGCACCGCGAATATTGCAGCACACGACGCACTCACACCCTACATAAAGGGGCACGCTAAAACACGAAACTCAACTTACAGAATTTTGAAGCCGACTTGCGCCGACACCATATTGAAAGCGTAAATGCACAAACCCGTTAAAACAAGACTGACCAGAAGCGCGACGTAAAACCCAAACTTGCCGATGACGTATGGAAAAACGACAAACATGGGCAGGGTCGGCAGCACAAAAAACAAGGTATAGCTCATATGGTTTGATATTTTTTCCGACGATGCGCCCTCATAATACATCCACAAAATGACCAGAAATGTCGTCAGCGGCAGCGCGGCGATCAGGCCTCCAAATTTATCGCTTCGTTTGGCAACTTCCGTCACCACCACAATAATGCCTGCGGTTAGAAACAGCTTTGTCAGAAAAAACATCATGCCAGCGGCCCTTAGTTTCGCGGTTGCGCGCCCAAACGCCAGCCACGCGGTGAGGTGAGCGTGATATGCGAACCTTTGAGCGAGGGTTTGGGCAGGTCGTATAAATCATCCATATCGGCGCTGATCGGGCGCGTGGAGAGAATTTTCGAAATTTTGCCGACGGGCGCGAACAGCGCGTCCACGCGGGCACGCTCGCGCGCGTTCAATGCGCGAAAATGGCGTTGCAGCACCTCCAGACACCAAACTCGGTAAAAGGTGGTTTTGGTGCGCCGAAAAGTGTGGTTTTTGCCGACAAAATCAAAGCGTTTTTTGCCGTCGCGGAACGCCTCCGCATTGGCCTGCAAATACGGCAGATAATCATTGGCAATGCGGTCTAGAAGCGGCGTCCAGTGACGCCCTTTCGGGAACACCCATTTTTGAGTGGTGCCCAGATCGTGCGCTTTAGTGTCCCAAAGGCGCGCCAGCCACGCATAGGTGTGCGGCGCGCGGGCGCGCATGATTTCCGCCGGATCGGGGTCATTTCCAAAATGGCGAAACATCGACGCAAAATAACCAAAATCGGCCGCGCTCGGATGGCTTCCCAGAATAAAGGGCTGCTTGGCAAACACGCTTTCCAGAAATTCCAACTCCTCGAAATACATATCGCGGATACTGTCAGAATTGGTTTTGCTCATGCCATCGCCCCACAACCATTCGCGTGACTGGCGCTGGGCGAAATACCACCACAAGGCCGGTGCGCCCAGCGCGCCGCGCATAATGCGCGTGCCAAGCGCGCGGCGCGAAACAGGCGGCATCCAGCGCCACCACATGGCCGGTCGCCATAGCCACTCATCGCCATAATCCTCAAGCAACAGGGAGATAAACGAAAGCGCCTTGCTTTTCGGCGTAATCGAAATGTCCGGATACACCGTCTCGAACCACCGGATTGTCGGCGTGGTGTCGTAAAGCCATTGGCCGCGCGCCGTCTCAATAGCGGGCATTTTCTTAATCCCTGTGTGAAAAAACACCCGACCGAGGTCATAGCCGTCATTAAGCTCGTGCGGAATGTCCTTGTAGCGCAGATAGGCTTCCAGCTTGCCGGTGAAATAGGAAATATTGACACCATGCAGCTGATAGGGTGCGTTTGGGTCTTTCTGTTTCAAAGGGCGCTCGCTCCTGTTTTGTTTTGGCTTATCCGTCAACCGGTGGAAATTGACCGTCGTAAAGAGCCACAAGCTCTTTGTGGCTGAGGCGCTTGCCGTCGGTTTTCCTGCCCAGAAAATAGACCGCGGAGGACGCATCAAAAAGCGATTTTTTGCTTTCGAGCAGCGCCAACGGGCGCATCAACACACCAAACGCCACCCCGACCAAACGCCCGATTGCGCGTGTGCGAAAGACCGACCAGGCCAAATAGCGCGCGGCCCAAGCCATGACGAGGCCCGGCCCGTTCAGCCCGCCAAAATCAATCGCCTCAAAATCGCGAAACAAATATCTATGCCCCAGCACGGTGAAGCGCGTGAAGTCATACGCGCCTTCGTGAACCTGCTGCATGAACGGCGTTTCGGCATAGACAATGCCGTCTGACGCCAATACACGCGCAATCTCGCCGACAACGACCTGCGGCTCGACGGCATGTTCCAACACGGCCTGTATCCAAACGCCGTCATAATGCTCGCTCTCCAGCGGCAGATAATGCGCGTCACAAACCACATCGACCGTGGGCGAGGCATAGATATCGACGCCATGCACCGCGATATCAGGGTGGTTCCACAAGGCTTCAGCCCCGACGCCCGCAGTGCCCGAGCCGATGACCAGCACTTTCGGGTTGCTGGTTTTTTTCAGCACCTGCGCGATGAAGTGATCGCAATTTTCCCGCACGCGGCTGATGCCGCCGATCAGTAGGAATTTGACAGGGGCGTATCGGCTGGCGGCGCGGTCGACATAAACCTCCCCGAAGCTCGCTGAACACACTGTATCGCACCGCGTTTCGCTGATGAGCACCGGCACATTATTGGCCTTTATAAATGCGCCATCGGCGCGCGCATGTTCGCAATCGGCCTGCGCGCAAGTGTAGCCCGTGGCCGTGGCTTGCAGCGGTTTTTTCAGCGCACATGGGCAGGTGAGCGGAAGCTCTTTACGCATTTCTACGGGCCCTTCAGTCACTGGTTTTTTCGAGCATAACGCATTGATAATATACATCTCTTTGGTTTTTCGGCAGTCTTGCAAAATGCTTGGAATAGTTTTGCCGACGGCTGACTTTTTCAACACGCCAATTATGCGCGGCGCACATTTTTTCAAATTCGGCGAAGGAAATAATATGCAAATTCTCTTCGCCGATTTTGTGCGTCACGGTAGACGGGGTCATTGACCGAACGGCGCAAAATGAAGGCGCGCCATCAAGAAACGGCGTGCGCGCAATATAAACATATTTATTGCCGAGCTTGTCGAAAGTTGAAAACAGGCTTTTCCAGTCTTCGATATATTGCATGGTGGCAATCAGCAAAACGATATCAAAGGGCGTTGCGGGAATTTCGTTTAGAAAGTTGATTTCGGTTGGCGAAAATATGGTCTTCCCAAAGGTGGCCTGTTTTTCATTGTCCAAAATGCAATAGGCACCTGCGTGCACATTTACCTTGTCCATTTTTAACTGGAAGAAATTGTCGCCCCAGCCGCCGCCAATATCCAAAACGCGCGCGCCGTGCGATATCTCTTTTTCGATTCGGGAGGGAACAATTGTGCGGAAGTCGCGCCCGATTATGCGCTTGGCAATTTTTTTGAACTTTTTGACGAGGCGCGCGGCAGGCGTCGCATCCCGCATCGCGCGATAATAGTTTTCGCAATGCAACAGCCAGTCATCGGAAGAAAACCCGCTTTGGGATATCGCCTGAAATTTATCGAACGGCCCCCAGAAATATGGCTTTGGCGATATTTCGCCGACCGATGTCTTATCGCGATTTTCCACCTTCAGATTTCCCGATTGCAATGACCCGTCAAATCGGGTCGCCGCCAAGAACCGCCGGCGTTTCGCAATAGGTCGTCAGAATATAGTCCCTCTGCTTTTCTAGTCGGTCGCTCAGGGCTTCTTTGAGTTGTGGAATTTGCGAACTGGCCGCAAACATTGCCAGTAAGCCTTCATTTTGTTTGGTGCGCGGCATAATTTCCGGCGATGCGGGTATGACCGCCATGCTCATGGTAGCCCAATAAACATCGGCGGCGGAAATGGCATCACCCACCAGATATTTCGAGCCGCGCTCTTCCTGCGCCTGCAATTGGGCGTCAATCACGCGCACGATCTCGGCCATTTTGTCGGGTGCTTGCGCGCTGGCTTCCACGCTATAGCCATATTTTCTGCCCAGCGGCCCGTCTGCCAATATCCGCATGTTCCAAACCAAACCGTCTTCGGCCAGAACAATGGCGCAAAGC
Source organism: Rhodobiaceae bacterium (assembly GCA_002689195.1). Lineage (GTDB taxonomy): Bacteria > Pseudomonadota > Alphaproteobacteria > RS24 > RS24 > UBA7378. The sequence continues at coordinate 29,511 of NZFC01000028.1, forward strand.
CCGAACATCTCAACCCTCTGGCGGAAATCGTCGGGAATTAATGCCGGACTGTCCGAAGCCCCTGCCCGTTCGGCCAGCGCAAGCTGTTCGGTCCAGTTGCTTCTGGGGTGTTCGTCATTATGAAACATCGTCGGCAGGCTGGTTTGGCTGGTCAGCTCGTAAAGCTTTTCCTGACGGTCTTTTCCGGTTTCCTTGTCGACGCCCATAAACGGGTGCAAAACCCTAATGAGGGGAATTTTTTTGACATAGCAAATATTTTTGAGCGCCTCGGCGTAAAGCGCCTGCATGCCGGGAATGAAAGTCACCCGCGTGCCAGTGGTCATCTTCGCCGCTTCCTCAAGCGGAATAAATTCCGGATTTTTTCCTTCACTCATTGAAATTTTTCTAACCCCCTAAAAGCGCAGGCTTATGCCAAAACGCGTTATCTCGTTAATATCTTGGTGAATTTGTTAACCAGTTTGAACCGTGCCAACCCTATCATTATATGCCCGTTAAACTGTGATGGAAAAGACTAATGAGCTGCCCCGAAACGCTATCCAAAACATTTAGCCTCGTAATTCATTTTCCTTATCCTTACAGCTCTGCAAGCATTAAGTAATCAGGCAATTTCCGGTACGTCGAGCATTGCCGCTTTTATAACATCGTCCGACAGTTCAAGGTCTTTCATCTCACCTCGCAAGTATTTGTCATAGGATGCAAGGTCGAGATGGCCGTGCCCGCACAGCGCGGTGAGAATGGTTTTTTCTTCGCCACTTTCTTTGCATGCCAGAGCTTCACGAATGGCAGCGGCAATTGCGTGGGTCGGCTCCGGTGCCGGCACAATACCTTCACTGCGGGCAAACTTTATTGCACCCGCAAAACACTCTAGCTGCGGCACAGCAATAGCTTCCACCAGACCAAGCTCATAGACATGCGATACCAGCGGCGCCATGCCATGATAGCGCAAACCTCCGGCGTGAATGGGTTCGGGAACAAACCCATGCCCCAATGTATGCATCTTCATCAGCGGTGTAAGCCCTGCTGTATCGCCAAAGTCATAACGATACTCGCCCTTGGTCAAGGTCGGACAAGCTGCGGGCTCCACACAGCGGATTACTGGGTTCATGTTACCGGCGAGTTTTTCACGCATGAACGGGAAGGCAAGCCCGCCAAAATTAGAGCCTCCGCCGGTGCACCCCACCAAAACATCGGGGGTTTCGCCCACTTTGGCAAGCTGCAACAGGGCTTCTTCGCCAATGATCGTCTGGTGCAGCAGCACATGATTGAGCACGCTGCCGAGCGCATAGCGAACGTTTTGCTCCTCTATGGCTTCGCTAACGGCCTCGGAAATCGCAATACCCAATGAGCCGGGGTGATCTGGATTTTCCGCCAACAGTTTACGACCGAACTCGGTCACATCGGAAGGGCTGGGATGCACCTTCCCGCCCCAGATTTCCATCATGGTGCGTCGGTGCGGTTTGGCGAGGTAACTTGCCGCCACCTGCCAGATTTCGCATTCGAGGCCAAATTGAGCACAGGCAAATGCCAGTGAGCTTCCCCATTGACCGGCCCCGGTCTCTGTCGTGAGTTTGCGAACCCCTTCCTGCGCGTTGTACCAAACTTGAGGCACCGCAGTATTGGGTTTGTGCGAACCCGCCGGGCTAACACCCTCATATTTGTAAAAAATCTTGGCGGGCGTATCGAGAAGCTTCTCCAAGCGCCGAGCGCGGAAAAGAGGCGACGGGCGCCAGAGGCGATAAACATCCAGCACATCGCCCGGAATATCAATATAGCGCTCAGTGCTGACTTCCTGCTCTACCAAAGCCATCGGGAATAGAGGCGAGAAATCTTCTGCGGTGGCCGGTTGATGGGTGCCCGGATGCAGGGCCGGCGGCGGCGGTTCAGGCAGGTCGGCGACAATATTGTACCACTGCGTGGGCATTTCGTTCTCTTCAAGGAGAATTTTGGTGCGTTCACTCATGGGCTACTCCCTTTACTAATCACGTCACGGGCCGACGCCCGCTTGCAATTTGAATTTAGGGAAAAATACTAGTCAATTTCGCGCCGCTTTGCGAGATGGTTTGGCCCAAGGGCACCCTTTGCGGGCCCAAATAAGTTACCGAGTGTCGGGAAAACAAAACGACTAGAGCCGTGGCTCGCAAAAATATGAAGACTGATAGTGCAAAATAACAATTGCGAATGAGTTGAGCTAGAACACTTAAGGGCTATCCAAAAAGGCTTGCAAAAAAAATCGCAGATTATTTAATCAAATTTATATGTCGAAATACTTTCATTATGCAAACACAGCATACAATTATAGGCGATTAAGGGAGAAGAAAATGAAAACAAAAGTTGCCGCCCTGCAAATGGAGGCGAAAGTTGCAGACCTGCCATATAACCTCACGCAAGCTGAGCGATTGATTGACGAGGCAGGATAAAAAGGCGCAAAATTTATTGCCTTGCCCGAATTTTTTACAACCCAGATCGTTTATGATGAGCGCCTATTCGCCTGCTCTCTACCCCCTGAAAATATGGCATTAGATTTGTTGACCCAAAAGGCGGCGAAATATCAGGCAAGGATTGGCGGCTCCTATTTGGAAATGCGCGATGGCGATGTGTTTAACACTTATGTTCTTGTTGAGCCGAATGGCAAAGTGCATCGGCACGATAAAAATTTGCCAACAATGGTGGAGAATACTTTTTATGTTGGCGGTAGTGATGATGGTTTGTGTGAAACGCAAGACGGCAATATCGGAATTGCCATGTGCTGGGAAATGATACGAAGCCAAACGGCGCGCAGACTTCGCGACAAAGTAGACTTCCTAATGACAGGCAGCCATTGGTGGGGAACTCCTGACTGGGCTATTTTTGGTCCGCGGCACACCAATCAATATGATGTAGGTAATCAAAATATGATGCATATAACACCAGGCAAACTTGCAGAATTGATCGGCGCGCCTTTGCTCCATGCGTTGCATGCGGGCGCACTGAGTGGTGAGATGCTTATGATACCATTCACAAACATCGCCTCTAAAGTTAATCTGTATCTGATTGGTGAAACGCAAATTATAGATAAGGACGGAAACATGATTGCCCGCCTTGCGCCCGAAAAAGGTGCGGGGGTTATTTGCGGCGACATTGAAATTGCAAGGGTTGAACCCCGCGCGGAAATCCCAGATCGGTTTTGGCTTCCACCCAAGATGGGGCTTATTAAAATGTTCTGGTGGCACCAAAATTTATGCGGCAAGAGCGCCTATCGGAGAGCAAAGAAGAATAACATGCTAACCACATATAAAAGTAACAATTAGCGCTGAAATAAGAATTTTCATAATAAATCCATCTAGTTACTGCCTTCATACTCTCAAAACCGAAGCAAAAACGCAACAAGATGAGCCGAGAGGACATCCATTATCAACTCCGCTCATAATGGCAAAATGGATGCTCGGAGTTGACCTCTAGTGTCATCTCCTTTTACCTCGAGATAGGTTTTATCATGATAAAACCGTTAAAAATCTTACTGGAGAGGAAATCAAACCTTTCTGGCTGCCCTTACTCATCGAAACGCTTGAAAACGCTCCACGAGCTACTCCAATCGTCATAACAGTTAGATAAAAAGTAAAGCACCGTTTCAAAATGTGGTAATTATGTGGTAGCTTTTTTTCCCAGTTTTCTGGGCTTTTTTTCCTTTTTTCTATTCCCACTCAATGTTATCCTTATTATAAATTATTGATAAGAAACGATATTATATTTGTGTGAAGCAAGTGTGTAACATCATCTTCATCCCACTTATGACATTCGTTCTCGTATCAACACAGGATGCAGATGAGGTTAGGATAATATGCGTTGTGCTATTTATACAAGGGTTAGTAAGGCGAAGGTCCAAACAACAGACAATCAGTTACTCGTTTTACGAGAAGTCGCCCAAATGCGTGGTTTTGAAATCGTCAAAGAATACACCGATGAGGGCATATCAGGCGCAAAGGGCAGAGAGTCTCGTGCAGGGTTTGATGCACTTATAAAAGCATCCGTCAAACGCGAACACGATATTGTGCTGTGTTGGAGCGTCTGTCGTTTGGGGAGAGATTTGAGTCATCTAGTTAGTTTTCTGAATGAAATGAACTCTGCAGGCGTTGATGTCTATTGCCACTCTCAAGGGTTAGATACGAGTTCAATAAGTGGACGAATGACATTTCATCTATGCGGCATACTTGCAGAGTTTGAACGCGAGATACTGAAACAGCGCATCATTGCTGGACAAGACAGAGCAAGGGCGCAAGGCAAGCGCATTGGTAGAAAAAGCAATATGAATGATGGTCTTATTCAGAGCGTGAAATTTATGAGAAACAAAGGATTAGGCATCAAACGCATTGCACACGAACTGCAGATTGGGATTGGAAGCGTCTATAAGGCATTAGAACACTGATACATGGATATTACCGTTTAATAACAACCAGACGCATAACTTTCTACATTCGACCCATGCCTGTATGCTTTGCGAGCGTAGCGTTGGCAGTCTTCTAAATCATCTGAACGATACGCTTTTCTAGCATCTCTATAACCATCATTTCCTTCGCTTCCAGCATAGTAGCAGTCCGCATGCACAGGGGTAAGGGCGGATGAGAGCATCAGGGTGAATACGAATATAGTTGTCGTAAGTAGGTGTTTCATCGTTAGAGTTTTGCGAATACCATAAAGAAGTTCAAGTTCTGAGTTTAACGAGTACGTAATCGCCTCTATTGAAGTTCTAAACTATGTTCAGATTCCTGGGATTAATACCCTGTAACTGTTAAATGATTATAGACTTCTGTCCCTCTGAACTTCTGAGAAGTTAGGAGTAAGGATATTTGAGATGTTGGGCATCAAATCGCTAAAAGAACTGTTTGGTCGCGGAAAAGAGACTTGGAATGAAAACGATATCTCATTTCTCGTTTATAAAAACCGTTTTGATGAAGTGAAACCTTATCAAGTCGTTGTCGTGTTTGCCGATGATGACGAGTTAGATGTTTACGATATTGAAGAAGACAAAATAAAGACATTCAAGGTCAGCAACATTCTGTCTAAATGTAATTCGTATGATGATGCGATTGAGGTCGCTTCAAATGAACAAACGAAATATGAAATCATTCCCCCTAATAAAACTGGACGAACTTTTGCAAATAGCGAGAAGTTACTTGAGGTTTGTTTCACTGGGTTTCCAAAAGCAGAAAAAGAAGAACTTATTCAACTCGCAAAAGAAAGCGATATGTTCGTAAGAACTGGAGTTGCGGAAACATTAGGTCTCTTGGTTTGCGGAGAGACTTCAGGTTGGGCAAAGTTAGAAAAAGCAAGAGAACTCGGTGTTGCAAAGGTTTATGGGGCAGAAGGTTTCAGAAACTTCATTGAGACAGGTGAGATTGCTGAATAGATGACATTGCGAGAGTTTGGATATTCTTTAGAGCGTTGGGGTGTTTCACTTCTGGAGTGGTTCACTGAGTATCTGCGTGTGTTTTTTTGGCAAACAAGTTGGTTAGACGCATCGCTTTTTATGTTGTTTTGGGTGATCATAGGGTATTTTATTGTGATCAATCTGTTGGCGACAAAACTTTCGCGATGGTTGAAAGACCATTTAGAGCATAGGAAAAAATACAAGGAAGATTCGGAATACAGGCAGGAATATGACGCAGAGCAAAAAAAGCAAAAACAAGAGCAAGATCGAAACAGCGCAATTATGGGGTTCTTAGTTCTTGCAGTTTTCACATACTTCGTTCTTGTGAATGATTAATGAAGACTTTTAGCGACGCCTTGATTCCAGTCAGAACACATTCTGTGGCGAATACCGTCTTTTGGAAGGATAAAGGCATTGAGTTTTTTTCGGCATTGCATGGGTAGCAAACTTGGGTTCTATTTTTGATATGAAAATAATAAATGAAAATTCTTTCGTAACGAAAAAAATGAGCAATCATTAATGACAAAGAAAATAGTCCCATTTTTATCTTTTATCTTTTTAGTTTCCTGCAGTGCTCCAAGTGCTCCGTTCCATAGAATTTTGGGAGCAAAAGAATGGGGGTTTTCAGGCGAAAAAACCCAGATTTTGCTGGATGCCAAAATAGACAAACTTCAGATTAGACATGTCCGCTTGGACGAAGAAGAATGTGTCAGTGGATACGAAGAAATTATAGAAATTGCTGGGGAAATTGGTCCTGACTCAACAGAAGCAATTAAAAGGTTACTACCTCAACTCCACCATTGTATCAAAAAGTCAGATGGCAGAAGGGCGTCAAATAGTGTCTATCTGTCTTCTAGGGGTGGGTTATTATCCGATGGTTTTGAGATGGGCAGAATTTTTAGAAAGCACGAAGTGAGTACCATAATAACAGGTTGGCAAGTATGCGCATCGTCATGTGCAATTGCTTTTTTAGGGGGAAAATACAGATCAATGTACCACGAAGGAAAATTAATGTTTCATGCTCCCTACACCACCGATGGACTCCGTTCAGTTTACGGTGGATTATCGATTGACTGCTCGGATAGAGGGCAGGTCAAGGACTTAGGGAATTATTATAATTCAGTTCTGGACGACAAAACTGGTAACTATCTGCTGAAGAGAACAATGAGTTATTGTTCCAGTAGTGACGGATGGGTGCTCAATGCGGATGGTGCAAAACTTTTAGGTCTATTAACTAATTAAGTAATTTTCGTTTTGGGTGCTTATTAAACTGAAAGTGTCTCGGAAATTCCTAACTCTTAAATAATTTCTTAATCTGGTTACTAGTTCTTTCGTTCATCAACTGACCACTGACAATAATCGCTGTCATTGCACCCAATTGTTTCCTTAATGAAATATTCGCATCACACATTTCAATAAGACCTTTTTGTAATCTTTCTATTCTTTCCTCAGGGTCTTCACCTGTTCGAGGTCTTAATGAATTCTTTGCTGAATTAAGTTGGCGTTCAACTCTAAGTCCTTCACTTCTTGCTTTTGCTGCAAATATCGATGCGACCCCTTTACGAAGCAATCTAGATTCCTTTAGTTCATCTGAAATTCCTAATTCTTGTTTTAGTTCTTGATAGGTTTTCATTCTTGTTTCCATCTGCGGTTTGTTTAGACGCACTAACCCATCCGTTGGGTTAGTGCTTCCTCACATATCTGCGTATATGCCCAAGACTCATCCAATCAGAGAAACCTAAATCAATAGGTAGGGTGGGTAATCCGATATCCCTTTACTCTCCACTAAACTACGGTAGCAATGCAGAACTGACTGGATAATTACCTGCATCACTTGAGGGTTAATTCTCCCTCGTCCTGTTGGAAATATTTAGACACCCCATCCAACTTTGGTGTTTCATAATAAGAAGATACTACCTAACCAAGTTCCGAACCCCTTGGGTTCTCAATGGGTCTGTATGCTCAATGCAAGAAATTGTCTTACTCTATTATATATACGAGTTAGCGGCGAAAAATGACTTAATATGTTGTTTTTATTTGCATTTCTTGGTTATTTTATTTCTTTTTTGTAAAGGTTCAGAAATTATAGCGAATTTACACATCGGTAAGGCGCAGAAATGCTGGAGAAATTTTTATAAAAATGAAGGTTCAGACACATATGGTTTCTGAACTTCAAAACTTTCTATCTTTGGTTGCGGCAGCGAGATTCCTACGAGCGACTTTCATAATCTCCCTTTCAGAGATTTCCTCGCACTCACGCTTGCTGACTTCTTTTCCATCTTCAAGGGTCGTTATTGTCAAAGTCTCTCTATGAATACGAAAAATCGTTTCCGTTACCTCTGAACGCGACAGACCCTCTGACAGCAAAAACATTTCCGATAGATGATAGTCAGCATATTCCGCAGTGAGTTCTTTCAACTCAAAAATAGTAACGAACAGGTCATCATTATAAACTTTAGCGTCTTCGGTGTCGGCGTTTAGCGCTGAAAGATAGTCAGGCGTATCAGATTTTCTTTTTTTAGAAATACGAAGATACTTTGATTTCCCAGAACCCTCGCATTTCAAAGACATCACCGCTACTTCACTTTCCTGTCGGTCTAACCACGCAAGATAAGCAAGAAAAGCAATCAGAGGCACTAAAACAACAACAAGCAAAACGATCGATGCTTTTTTGAAAAATCCACTCATATTTTAGTTTCTCTCACTGATGCCTTTTCTCGTTAAAGCAAAGTTTTTCAAGGCAGTCTGTTTTCGCATTTCGTCATCAATATGAGCATAGTGATTTTCTATGTGCGCGGCGCTCGTGCCAGCGAGTTGAGCAACTTCAAAAATCGGAACATTCGCACGAAGACGGCAGGTAATCGCAAAATGTCGTAACGAGTAATATGAAAGTTTTCTCTCTTTATGATTTGTGATGCCAATGCCTTCCATCATCGCATACCAGTGTTGATAGAGAATGCGTGTTCCCAACTGATGAGTGCCTATTTTGTTTGGGAAAATGAAATCTTCGTCAGCAACAAATATGCTTCTATCTCTATGACGCAGAAAATACTCTCCACCCCTACTCACTATCCTGCGTGAGTTTCGGACTTTTGAGATTTCTCTTCTCACATTGATTGTGACGAGAGTGTGCTTGTGTCCATTCTCGTCTGTCGCTTCTTCATAACTCTCAATGTCTTTCCATCGTAACTGACGAAGTTCGCCTACACGCAACGCTGTGTTTGAAGCAATCAGCACAAAGTCTCTTACAGCAAGACGCTCAAGTCTCTCGTCTTCATCAGAACAAACCTGTTTTGAAACATACCGCCGCATAAATCCAAGCAACTCGTCATACTCTTCAAGCGAAAATGTGTCTCTTTTTCCGATGTCATCTTTTTTGATTGAGATTGGACGAAAGTTGAATCGCTGAAACGGAATATATTTTTTCTGATAAGCGAACATAGCAATCTGATTGATAGTCGCCTGTTCATTTCTGATTGTTACGAGCGCAAGATTTTCATTATCGCGCTGACGCATCTGTCGCCATTCATAAAACGAGTTTTCGTCTAACTCGTTCATTTTCAGTTGAGCAGATTTAGTTCGCAGTAATGCGCGACATTGCGACTGAATAGTCGTCCATCGCCCTGCTGTAATACCGCCAGCGACACCAATGTCTGCTTTTCTGTATGCCAGAAACTCTTCAATCAACAGACCGAGATTCATACCGAAGTATTTTTTGCCTGCTTCCTTGCCAGCACTTATTTCAAAAATGAGTGCTTCCGCTCTTTGTTTCGCAGTCTCGTAATCAGAAGTCTTCAAACTTTGCCGTTTATATCTGCGTTCATCGCTCAACCAGACGCGACACTGATAGACATCGCCACTGCGTGCCATTTTGTAAATCTCGCCTCTGCCGCCGAGAAGTTTCTCTACATCTGTTCTCGTATTTGGACTCAAAACTGACACGCTCGTTTTCTATGACATTGTGAAACACTCTAAGTGTGTAGCAATGTGTGAAAACGATAGTCTATGAATCGCAGAAAATCAACGATAAAATCGAAATGTGTAGAAAGTGTGTAACTTTTTTATCTAATAAAATTATTAGTTTAGACTATTGACATTATTCCCACTCGATCGTGCCGGGCGGTTTTGATGTGATGTCATAGACGACGCGGTTAATGCCGCGCACCTCATTGATGATGCGCGTTGAAACACGCCCCAGAAATTCATGCTCGTAAGGATAATAATCGGCCGTCATGCCGTCGGTCGAGGTGACGGCGCGAAG
>NZFC01000029.1 GCA_002689195.1 Rhodobiaceae bacterium
TTCCATCATATTGGTTTCATGTCGCCGGAATCTGGCTTGAAGAAACCTGTCTGCATATTTCAACAGCAGGCGGAGAATATATATTGTCAGGCTCGCGCCTGCCGGTTAGCGCATGCGATACATGCGTAACTGATAAAATTGTGCCCAAGAAATGCGACCCTGTCCAGTCGCATGATGGCTACAGCGCAAATTCCGAGCCCAGATAGTATTTCCGCACTTCGGGATGGTCGACGATTTTTTCCGCTGAACCTTCCATCAGAACCTGCCCGTCATGAATGATGACGGCGCGGTCAATAATCCCCAGCGTTTCGCGCACATTATGATCGGTGATCAGCACGCCCAGCCCGCGTCCGGTCAGCTTGGCAACCAGCGAGCGAATTTCGCCAATCGCAATGGGGTCGACACCGGCGAAAGGCTCGTCCAGCAAAATAAAACTTGGATTGCTCGCCAGCGCGCGCGCAATCTCAACGCGGCGGCGTTCCCCGCCCGACAGCGCCAGTCCGGGCGTGTCGCGTAAATGCCCAATGGCAAAATCATCCATCAGCTCTTCAACGCGTTGGGCGCGAATGTCGCGCGACGGTTCGACGGCCTCAAGAATTGCCATGATATTTTCCGCCACGCTCAAGGTTCTGAAAACCGATGCTTCCTGCGGCAGATAGCCAATGCCAAGGCGCGCACGCCGATACATTGGCAGGCCTGAAACGTCATAGCCATCCAGCATAATGCGCCCGGCATCGGGGCGCACGAGGCCGGTAATCATGTAAAATGTGGTGGTTTTGCCAGCGCCATTTGGCCCCAACAAGCCGACGGCCTCGCGCCGGTTCACGCTCAGCGAAACATTGCGAACAACTTGGCGACCCCGAAAACTCTTGCTCAGATTAAACGCGGCGAGGCCTTCTTCGGGTTGGCGTTGCGCGCCAGAACCGTTGTTAGGGCCGTCATCAGTGCCATCACCAGTGCTGGATGCAAGCTCGATATCTTCACTCATCGAGCCAGCCTAGCTGAATCGTGGGGCGAAGCAAAGCCGCGCCATCTCAACGTGCGCCATCTCAACGTGCGCCATCTCAACGTGTTCCATGTCAAACTGCGCCGCCTCAACGTGAACTGTTGGGCTTTAACTGGATGCGCGCCCTTCCACTAGTTTGGCCGCTACCCTGTTCGCTACCATGTTCGCCATTTTGTGTAGCATTTTTGCTGACATTGGCCGCGCCGGTAATCCGGCTGGTGCCGTCGCGCATATTAATGACAAGTCGGGCACCTGTGAGCGTGTTGGCCTCGGCGTTATCTCTGGTGTCGATAACGCGCACATTGCCGCTCACCGTCATTTGCTCGTCACTGACACTGTAAACGGCCGTGTCGCCAAAAACCTCACGCCCGGTTTGCGAGATAATATGCACCTCCTCTGCCGCCGTGATGCGGGTGAGGCTGCGCGGGGCCGCGTCGCTATAAAATAGCGTCACCGCACGCGCGGTGAGACTTAACGGGCCTTGCGCCAGTGCCGCATTGCCCAGCAATTCAGCGCGCGCGCCGTTTCTAAGCAGGGTCATTTTATCGGCTTGTATTGATATTGGTGCATCGCTGTCGGTTGCAAAAACGCCGCCGGTTTGAGCAACCACCTGCATCGGCCAAAATATCGCCAGCCAGAGCCCGGCAAGACATAAACCAACAAAAAACGATTGGAGCACGCGGCTCATTTGTTGGCCTGCGCCGGTTTTGGGTCAACCATCAGCCGCGCGCGCTCGAATATATAGGCAGAGGGGTTTTGCGAAATTTGTAAGCCCGCAGCTTCCAGCGTGCCTTGCGGCGCAGTGCCCGAAACCGGCTTTTTCGTGCGTCCGGTGCCGCGCGATGTGTCATAGACAAAATCGATCAATACCAGGACAAGGCCGTTATCATCGCGGTAGGTGACACCGTCGCGCAAATCCAGAAGTCCGGTTTCGTTATTCATCAGCCCCGCGGTCGCTTCAATGACATAGCCGGGTGCTGAACCCGCAGGCGCGAAGCGCGCATTGACCTCGCGCAAATTAACAAGCGCATTGGCGGTGTCTTGGCTGTGGGCGGTCGCGGCAGAAATTTCATAGGGCACATTACCGGACGTCGTGCCGCGCATCACCGGATCGCGCAGCACCACGCCGCCACCGGAATCCGGGCCGTCAAAAATAGCCAGCTGGATCAGGTCATCACCGGAGCGGCTGAAAAGCACCAACAGCCCAAGCAACACCACGGCAATGCCGGGCAGCACAAGCTTCAGGCGGGCAACNCGGCGCGAGTGGATTTCAGGATTATCGTTCATGTCTCAAATCCGCCCCCTNACAAATNTTCGCGTCCGCCCGATTTGCAATTTCCGATTTGCAATTAGTGGGAAAAAATATCCAGATCTTCGAAACCGGCGAGATCCATCGCNGAGCGCACCAGCACGAAGTCAAAACATGCTTCGGCCATTGGCCGTCGGCCTTCGCGGTCGAGCATGGTTTCGAGCCGGTCTTTGAGCGCGTGCAGATGCAAAACATCCGANGCNGCATAGTTAAGCTGNGCATCCGACAGGTCAGGTGNNCCCCAGTCGGAGCTTTGCTGGGCTTTTGACAGGTCGACATCCAGCAATTCGCGGCACAATTCCTTGAGCCCNTGCCGGTCGGTATAGGTGCGTACNAGTTTGGAGGCGATTTTGGTGCACCAAAGCGGTGCCGCATGAANNCCCAAATATTGCGCGATNGCTGCCAAATCGAAGCGCGCATAGTGGAAAATTTTGACCACTGAGCGGTCGGATAAAAGCGCTTTCAAATTNGGTGCATCATAATTGTCNCCCGCAAATTGNACGATATGGGCATCNCCATCGCCCGCCGATAGCTGAACAAGGCACANGCGGTCGCGNGTGGTTTTAAGCCCTAGCGTTTCGGTATCCACGGCAATGGCGCNGGAAAATGTCAGGCCGTCGGGAAGATCGTTTTTATGCAGATGAATGCTCATGCCGCCACCTTTTGGTCAGATTAGCCGACGGGTTCGCGCCGCCGGGCCNACNNTAATANTGGCNTGGCGTANCCGCCACAATAATATTGGACATGTCATAGCATATGAGCGGTGTCAACGGATATCGGTGCGCCGGTTTCACTCGAACANTGAAATGCGCGGGCCTCTGGGCTTTGGGGTTTTATGCGTGTCGGGAAGCGTGCAAATGCGCTCCATGCGGGTCACGNTGCCATCGGCATATTCCCATATGAGTTGNTCGCCCTCGCGGTAGCGGCTGACGGCTTTGGGCCCCCAGCCAAATATATGAAAATTCAAAACATTGTCTTTCCAGATCATCGATGCCGAGGTGCGCGGGCAATATTCGCGCTCACCAATGGTGAACACAACTTGGCCTTCCGTGTCATTTGTGTTCAGCCCGCCAGTGGCGTTGGGGCCGTAATCGTGAATAATGCCGGCGGNGGTGATNACGGTGCGGCTGCCGCATTGCTCAACGCGCTCGACATGTTGGAGGCGGCCCGACACGGCGCGCCATAGGCCACGAATATCATCCGTGCCCGCGGCCAGGGGTTCGGTGCATTCGGCCAATATCGGCAAAGGAAAATGCGAATAGCTGCATCCCGGCGTGTTGCCTTTGGGAATATCGACGGCGTTTTTGCCGCTGCCGTCAAGCGCCGGTTTCACGCAATAGTCCAGCGTGCTGCCATCGCCGGCCAGCGTCGCCGGATCGGTGGTGAGCGGCGGGCGTTCCGATAAAAAGGCCAGCCAGAACAGGCTGATAAAAATGAGCGGCAGACAAACTGCCAGACCGAGAAGAATTTTTTTCATGGCTCCAGATTAGCCAGTGTCTGGGCCGGGTCAAGACAGGCGACGTTGACATGCGGGGGTTTTCGCCGCATTTTTTNNAGGCAAGCATGAAATTTGCTCTGAGGGAGGGTGCTATGGGTCTTAATGTTGAAAAAACTGGCGCGGCATGCGGCGCGCTTGTCACTGGCGTCGACCTGACGCAAGACCTGTCGGACGACCTTATTGGCGAAATTCGCGCGCATTGGCTGGAAAACAAAGTTCTGGCCTTTCCCGACCAGCCGATGGACGACACTGATCTGGAGCGGTTTACCCAATATTTTGGCGCGTTCGGCCAAGACCCGTTTTTCGGGCATATTGACGGGCATGAAAACATTGCCGCCATCCAGCGCAATGCCGATGAAACCACGCCGATTTTTGCCGAAGGTTTTCACTCCGATTGGAGCTTTCTCGACATACCGCCCGCTGGCACCTGCCTGTTCGGGATCACCATTCCCCCGATCGGCGGCAACACGCTGTTTGCCAATCAGGTGGCGGCTTATGAGCGCCTGCCCGACAGTTTGCGCGACAAGGCAGATAGTCTGACAGCCATCCACTCTGCCGAATTGGGCTATGCGCCGGACGGCAAATATGGCGAGGCGGATCAAGATGACGGCCGGTCGATGAAAATCATTCCGCATGAAAAGGCGCGCGAGAAAAACGCGCATCCTTTTGTGCGTACCCATCATGAAACCGGCCAGAAGGCGCTGTATTCCTCGATTGCCTATATTCAGCGTTTCGCCGAGCTGGAAAAGGAAGAAAGCGACGCTTTGCTGCTTGAGTTTTATACTCATCAGACAGCCGAAGAGATCACCTATTCGCACAAATGGTCGGCCAATATGCTGGTCATGTGGGACAATCGCTCGCTGTTACACGCCGCGACAGGGGGCTTTGACGGCCACGACCGTTTGCTGCATCGCACAACGATTGCCGACACACAGTTCTAACGTCTTAATCTTGCAAGCGCGTTACGTCATACCCGTATAACGGGTCTTGGCGTTTATGCACGGCCATGGGCGCAAATTTTCCGGCCAGCCACATCGGGCCGTAGGTCGCCAGCTGGCCGGCCCATGTGCGCTTGTGGAAGGTTTTGGCATTGGCGCGCGATCCGGCCTGCACGCGGCCCGTGCGCGTTTGGCGCAAGTGCTGATAGGCTTCAAGCCCGCGCGCGGGGCTCGGCTTTTGCGTCACTTCGCGCGCGACAACCCAGGCGTCTTCCACCGCCATGGCCGCGCCCTGNGCCATGAAAGGCAGCATCGGNTGGGCGGCATCGCCCAGAAGACCAACGCGCCCATCAACCCATTGCGGNAGGGGTGCGCGGTCGAACAACGCCCAACGATAAAGNGNNTNNGCCTCGCCCANCATGCGGGTGATGGTGGGGTGCCAGNCNNCAAAATCGGCNAGCGCNGCTTCNCGCGTGCCGCGTTCGGTCCATGATTCCGTTGTCCAGTCATCGCGCTCAACCACGCCNACNAAATTTGCCAGCGTGCCGCGGCGTAAGCGATAGGTCACACAATGCTTGCCCGGCCCCATCCACGCGCACGCCGTGGGTCGCGGGCCATCGGCACCCAGCGCCGCCATGGGCACAACCGCGCGCCAAGCAACATTGCCGGTAAATATNGGCTTTTCTGCGCCCAGCATTTGNTCGCGCACGGGCGAGTGAATGCCATCGGCACCGATCAACGCNTCGCCAGTTATCCGCCGCCCGTCGGCCAACTGCACCTCAACCGNGTCTTCGGTCTGGGNGTAGCCGATAATTTCTGCACCNAGATGAAGCCCATNCGGGCTTTCATCGCGCAGTGCCTTTGCCAGCACGGAAATATAATCGGCGCGGTGGATGTGCAGATAGGGCGCGCCCCAGCNTTTNANNGCATGCTCGGCCAGCGGGATNTGAAACAATTCCAGCCCCGNACGACCCATGCGCGCTTCNATGGCCTCAGGCTCGAAGGCTGTCTCGGCCAGCGCCGCA
Organism: Rhodobiaceae bacterium; assembly: GCA_002689195.1. GTDB lineage: Bacteria > Pseudomonadota > Alphaproteobacteria > RS24 > RS24 > UBA7378. Next base: position 5,777 of record NZFC01000029.1, read on the forward strand.
TCCAGNCCCAAAGCGGCGAACACTTTCATTGCATTGGGCGGAATTTGAATGCCGGCGCCGACCTCGCCCAATTCNGGTGCCTGCTCCAGCACNNTGACCTCGGCCCCGTGATGNAAGAAACACAAAGCNGCGGTNAANCCGCCAATGCCACCACCGGAAATGAGTATTTTCATCAGCTGTCACATTTTAATTTGAAAGATGGTGCCCAGGAGAAGACTCGAACTTCCACGCCCTTGCGGGCACTAGCACCTGAAGCTAGCGCGTCTACCAATTCCGCCACCTGGGCCTAACGGCTGTTTAGAAGCCCGTGTGCCCATTGTCAATATTGCCGCGTTGTTTTTGCACTTCACGCGTGCCGCTGCATGTTTTATGACTGGCACATTATGCGTTGAGAAGAGGAGCGGTTAATGGCTGGCACACAAACAGGCCCTGTGGTCGTTTTTGGCGGATCGGGTTTTGTGGGACGCCATATTGTGCGGCGGCTGGCAAAGGACGGGTTCAATTTGCGCGTTGTCGTGCGTCGGCCCAATGAGGCTTTGTTTTTAAAAACCGCAGGCCGCACAGGGCAGATCGAGCTGGTGCAGGGCAATATTCGCGACGAAGCAAGTTCGCGTTCCGCGCTTCAAGGGGCTTCGGCCATCATCAACGCGGTGGGTATTTTATACGAAGCGGGCCCGCAAAAATTTGATGCTGTGCAAAGCGCAGGTGCCGCGCGTCTGGCAACGTTGGCCGCCGAACTGGGCATTGACCGCTTTATTCAAATTTCCGCAATCGGGGCCGATGCTGGTTCTGCCTCGGCCTATGCGCGCAGCAAGGCCGAAGGCGAAGATGCGATATTGGCGGCGTGCCCGCAGGCGCATATTTTGCGCCCGTCTATTGTGGTGGGGCCAGAGGATGATTTTTTCAACCGCTTTGCGACCATGGCGCAAATCGCACCGGCGCTGCCGCTTATCGGCGGCGGGCTGACACGATATCAGCCGGTTAGCGTGTTTGATGTGGCGCAGGCGGTGGCGGCATGTTTGGCGCAAGCGCCATCGGGCGTTTACGAGCTTGGCGGCCCGCAAATATATAGCTTCCGCGAATTGATGGAACTGATGCTCGACAAAATCGACAAGCGCCGCGTGCTGGTGCCCTTGCCTTTTGCGGCGGCGGGCATGCTGGCGCAATTTGGGCGGGTTTTGCCCAAGCCGCCGCTGACACCGGATCAGGTTATTTTGCTGCGCTCAGACAATGTGGTCGGCGAAAACATGCTCGACCTTGCCGCGCTGGGCATTGAAGCAACGCCGATTGCGGCCCTGCTGGACAGTTATTTGGGGCGCTATCGCGGCGCGGCTAAAGCGGTTTAAAAAAGCGGGTTAAGCCAGCACCACAAGCAGGCCGATGCCAAGCCCTATCCGGTAAATGACGAACGGCAAGAGGACCATCATGCGCGTCATTTTCAAAAATACATGAATGGTCGCAAAGGCGAACAGGCCCGCCAAAAGCGCAGCGACCAGCGCCGTGCCCAACGCTTGATGCGCGCCCGCCTGCACCAGATCAACAAGGCCGACAAGCGCGAAGGCGGCGATCACTGGCATGGCCAGCAACATGGAAAAGCGCGCGGCCTGCGTGCGGTCAAAGCCCAAAAACAAACCTGCCGTGATAGTGACACCGGCGCGACTGGCCCCGGGGATGAGCGCCAGCATTTGCGCCAATCCGATAATGAGCGCGTGGCGCGGCGATATGGATTGCGGGTCGCCCCCCTCGCTTGTTTTAATGTCGCGCGATACCGGGCCCTGCCTGCGGTCGGCGAGCCAGAGCGGGATGGCGAAAATAATGCTCGCCCAAGCCACAATTTCGGGCTTACGCAACGCATCCGTGACGTCGAGGGCGACCAGCACCGCACCGGCCAGCAAAACTGGCAGGCTGGCGATGATCAGCACCTGAACAAGATGCGCCGCGGCGCTTGGTTGGCGGCGGATAATGTCGCGCGCGCCCACCAGCATCAGCCCGACATCGCGGCGAAAATAGGCCATCACCGCAAGCAATGTGCCAGCGTGCAGGGCCACATCAATCACCAGACCATGATCGGGATAGGCGGTCAGCCCATGCACCAGTTGTAAATGCCCCGAAGAGCTGACCGGAATAAATTCGGTGATGCCCTGAATGGCGGCGAGCAATAAAAGATGATCCAGACCCATGGCGCCAAGCTAGCCAGATTGGGCGCATAGCGGCAAGTTTTTTCCGAACAAGACTGTACACTTGCGGCAAGCGGGGGGTCGGCCTAGTTTGGGGGCATGGCAAGTCTTTTTCATCAGCCGGTCTGCCCGTTTTCGCGCAAGGTGCGTCTGGTGCTCGGCGAAAAGAAATTCGCCGTGGAGTTTGTCGAAGAACGCCCATGGGAGCGTCGGCTCGACTTTTTGATGCTGAACCCATCCGGCGAAGTGCCGGTTCTGGTCGGCGATGCGGGCACGATTGCGGGCCATTATGCAATAACCGAATGGCTTGAGGAAAAAGGCGGAGCCCTACCGCTGATGCCGTCGGGCGGGCTGGCGCGTGCCGAGGTGCGCCGCCTCATCGCCTGGTTTGACGACAAATTTTATGGCGAGGTGGGCCGCCTCATTACTTATGAGAAAATCGACCGCCGGTTCATGGGTGCCAGCGCTGGGGGCGGCGGGCCGGATATGGAAACCGTGCGGATCGGGCTGCACAATCTTGGCCTGCATCTGGAATATTTGACATTTCTTCTGGAGCAGCGGAGCTGGCTGGCGGGCGAGGATATCACGATTGCCGATTTGACGGCGGGCGCGCATCTGTCGTGTCTGGACTATACTGGCGATGTACCGTGGAAATCATGGCCGGCGGTGCGCGACTGGTATGCGCGCATTAAATCGCGCCCCAGTTTCCGCCCGCTCTTGGCCGACACGGTCGCGGGCATGCGCCCACCGGCTTATTATGCCGATCTGGATTTTTAGGACGCGTGATGGACGCCAACCCAGACGATAAAGCTGACGCAAACGCTGGTGCTTTTGTCGAGGCGTTGAAGCAGGCCGCAAGCGGCGAGGGCTTCGATATTTGCCGCATCACGCATCCGCACGCCATCCCCCAAGCCCCCGAACGCCTGCGCGCGTTTTTGGACAATGGCTATCATGGTGACATGGACTGGATGGCGCGCGATCCGGAGCGGCGCGCGCAGCCAGCGGAATTATGGTCGCAAGTGCGGTCGGTAATTGTGCTTGGCATGAATTATGCGCCAGCCGAAAACCCGCTGCCCGATTTACGCGCGCGCGACAAGGGCGTCATTTCGGTTTACGCGCAGCGGCGCGACTATCACGATGTCATCAAGAAAAAGCTCAAAAATCTCGCCCGATGGATGGTCGCGCAATCACAGGTCGATGTGGAGGTTGATGTGAAAGTGTTTGTCGATACGGCACCGGTCATGGAAAAGCCGCTGGCCGCCGCCGCCGGACTGGGCTGGCAGGGCAAGCACACCAATCTCGTGTCGCGTGATTTCGGCTCGTGGTTGTTTTTGGGCAGTATTTTTACCACCGCCGCGCTGCCTGTCGATGCGCCGGAAACCGACCATTGCGGCGGCTGTCAGGCGTGTCTTGATATTTGCCCGACCAAGGCGTTTCCTGCGCCCTATAAGTTGGATGCGCGCCGCTGCATCTCCTATCTGACAATTGAACACAAGGGCACGATACCGACCGAATTTCGTGCCGCGATGGGCAATCATATTTACGGCTGCGATGATTGTCTGGCGGTTTGCCCGTGGAATAAATTTGCNCAAACCGCGCATGAGACCAAGCTGGCGTTGCGNGCGGATTTNAAACTGCCCGNTTTNGAAATGCTGGTGCAATTGGATGACCGCGCGTTTNGGGATCATTTTTCCGGCTCGCCCATNAAGCGCACGGGGCGNGACCGGTTTGTNAGAAATGTGCTGATTGCGGTGGGTAATATGGANGCTTTGAGCGATACGATGCGCGCGCGTGTTGAGGCCTGTNTGGATGATGCGGCNCCNGNNGTGCGNGCCATGGCGATATGGGCGCTGGCGCGCCACGANTTGCCCCGNGCGCGTCATTTTGCCGAAACGCGTNTGGCNGATGAGACGGATGANGCGGTGCGCGATGAATGGCTGGCGGTGNGGTTATGAGTGACACCATGAGCGATNATAAAACGGTTGAGAAANCCGGNCATATTCTGTTTTTCGGNTTCGGNTTTTGCGCCGCNGCGCTGGCCCCGCTTCTGGCGCAAAATGGCTGGCGGNTGAGCGCGACATTGCGCGATAAATCGCGCGCGCCAGAACTNAAGCAAAGNGGCGTGACCCCGCTTTTGCTCGATACAGATCTGAAACCAGGGGCTTATTCGCATGTTCTGNTTTCTGCGCCNCCGGCGCGCGATGGCTCGGACCCNGCCTTTGANGCGCTGNCGGCGCGCCTTGATTTGGGNGNGCTNAATTGGGTCGGGTATTTGTCGACCACAGGCGTTTATGGCGACCATAAGGGCGCGTGGATTGATGAAGAAACACCGCCCGGCCCGNTGGGCGCNCGCGGGCAAAGACGNGCGGCGGCTGAACAGCGTTGGTCTGAATTTGGCNATGCCCACGGGCTTTCGGTGCAGCATTTTCGGCTGGCNGGAATTTATGGNCCCNAGCGCAATGCGCTGGCAGCTTTGCGCGCGGGCANGGCGCGGCGCATNCTCAAACCCGGTCAGGTNTTTTCGCGCATTCATGTAGANGATATCGCAAATATTCTGTTTGCCGCGCTGCACAGCGATATTGGCACGCGCAACTTCAGCGTGTGCGACGACGAACCGGCACCGCCCGCAGATATTGTCGCTTATGCGGCGGCGTTGCTGGGGGTCGACNCGCCGCCGTCACAGAATTTTGAAGATGCGGATTTGTCGGAAATGGCGCGNAGTTTTTATGAAGAAAATAAGCGCATTCGCAATGACCGCATAAAGACCGAGCTGGGCGTCACGCTGTCTTATCCGACCTACCGGGAAGGCCTGACCGCCTTGTTNAAAANCGGNGCGTTTTAGCGNTAAGTATTTTTGTCCAANAGCTCTTCGATGAGCCGGAGCAGCGCGTCTATCTGGTGCGGCTCGGAAAGCCGGTGGTCGCCGCCCTTNAGCAAATGCACCTCAACGTCATCAGTNGCAAGNCTTTCGGCAAGCTCCAGCGATAATTGCCANGGCACGGCGGTGTCCTGCTGGCCNTGGANGATGCGGACCGGCACGGAAATNTCGATTGTGTCGCCNAGCAATAAGTGNTTGCGCCCGTCCAGTATCAAATTATGCNTGATNGGATAGCCTTCNGGGNCATATTCGGAAGGGTCNTAAATCAGCCCCTCGCTTTNCAGTNTTGCGCGCGCGCGGTCGGAAAATCTGTCCCACATCAGGCNTTCGGTCATGTCGATGGCCGGTGCAATCAGCACCAGACCGNCAATTCTGTCGGGCCGGTCGAGCGCGGCAAGCGTTGACAACCAGCCGCCGAAACTGGAGCCGACCAGAATTTGCGGGCCTTGCGTCAGCGTNTCGAGAATATGGGGTATGTCGCCGCGCCAATGGCTGATGGTGCCNTCAGTGAAGGCNCCGGTAGAGCTGCCATGGCCGAAATAATCGAAGCGCACAAAGCTCTGCTGGCGCNCGGTCGCCCANGCCGCCAAGGCCAAGGCCTTGGTGCCGCCCATATCGGAACGGAAGCCGCCGCAGAAAATAACGCCGGGCGTGGTTTGGTTGGCGTTGCCAGCCTGCGCGCTATAGGCAAGGCGCTGGGGGCCAAAATCNGCGCTTTGGCGCTCGGTGAAATCGGGTGAAATATCGGGGCCNGAGCTAGAGGTCATGCGGCGCTCATTTGTTTACAATCTGAANATNCGTGTATAGCATAAATTNTAAGNGGTAGGCTCGAATTGGGCCTNCCGACTGTTAAGATTGGGCCTGCTGGCCGTGAAAAGAGNTCCCGCATATGGTGTCACCGCAAGCCTACCCAGACCTGACGGGNGNCACCGTCGCGCAAATTATTCCNCGGNTGAATNTCGGCGGNGCNGAGACGACAACGCTTGANATTGCGCGCGCNNTGCGTGCNGCAAATGCNCGNGCGNTGGTCGTCAGCGAAGGCGGNGCGCTGGCCGATGCGNTNNNNGCGGCGGGNGCNNAANTNNTTNATATGCCGGTNGCNTCNAAAAANCCGTTTGTGATGGCGGCCAATATNCAGCGTTTGCGGCGGCTGGTTGCGAGCGAAAACATCAATATTCTGCATGCCCGTTCGCGCGCGCCAGCCTGGTCGACTTTGGCCGCCGCCCGCGCCTCGCATGTGCCTTTCGTGACGACTTATCACAGTTTGGTGCATGAAGGCCCGCGCCCCAAGGTTTGGTATAATTCGGTGATGGCGCGCGGCGATGCCGTGATTGCCAATTCGGAATATACTGGCGGGATGATCCGCCGTGTGCATGGGGTCAAAGATGCCCGTCTGCGCGTGGTGGCGCGCGGGTGTGATGTCGCCGCACTCGCGCCTGAAAATATCAGCGAAAATATGCGCGCCGACCAACGTCGCGCTTGGGGCGCATCGGCGGTTGATTTTGTGATTTTGTGTCCGGCCCGTATTACGGAAGTTAAAGGGCAACATGTTTTGCTCGCGGCACTGGCGCAGTTGCCGGCGGACGCGCGGCCATTCGTGGTTTTTGCTGGCAGCGCCGAGGAGCGCGCCGAATATTTCGCATCGCTTGAGCGTCAGGTGGCCGAGGCGGGGTTGGGCCCGCGCGTGCATTTTGCCGGCCTCGTGCGCGATATGGGCCGTGCTTATGGGGCTTGCAATCTGGCAATTGTGCCGACCGTCCGCAGCGAACCGTTTGGCCGCACCATTGTCGAAGCCCAAGCCGCCGGTCTGCCGGTGATTGCCAGCGATGCTGGCGGATATCGCGAAACAGTGATTGCGCGCCCACCCGAAAATGGTGGTACCGGATGGCTGGTACCACCCGAAGACGCGTCTGTGCTGGCGCGCGCAATGGCCGCGGCCATGGCGCAAAGCAGCACGGCGCGGGCGCAAATGGTGTCCAATGGGCGCGCGCATGTGCAGGCTAACTTCCGGCAGGAAGTCATGTGCGCGAAAACACTGGAAATCTATGCCGAGTTGATTGGTCGCGCGTGCGACGGGTAAGCGAACCCGGTGGCCGCTTGCTGGTCGGGCTGGGGGCCCCGCGTGGGGGCTTGGCCGAAGCAATTCGCACGCGGCGCGCAGATGTGTCGCTGACGGTTCTTATCAGCCCCGCCCAGCAGGATGAGGCGGTCGGCGCAGATGAAATATGGGTGTGCGCGCGGCTGGGGCCCATTGGCTTTTTCGCGCTCATCCGGCGCATTTCATGGCGGCGGTTTGAGCGTGTCGACCAGTTCACAACAAGTAGCTTTAGCTGGCTGAAATATTGTGTCTGGCCGCGCCCGCCATGGTTTTACCTGACCCGCGACGGCGCGGGCGACAAGCTTGACGCTTAAATTTGCCGTTGACTTCTCCGAATACTCGCATAAACCTTGGCATCAGAACCCCGCAGGGTTCCCTGATAACTGCAGAAGGAATGAGCCCATCGCACGCAGACCACTCGCCGCGCAACCGTCCCGTGAAGGACCGCGCATTAACGGCATGATAACTGTTCCAAAGGTACTTGTAATTGGCGCCGATGGCGAAAAACTGGGGGTGGTCGACACGGACTCGGCCCTTGCCATGGCCGAAGAAGAAGGGCTCGACCTTGTAGAGGTTTCACCGCATGTTTCGCCGCCTGTGTGCAAAATTCTGGACTATGGCAAGCTGAAATATCAGGAACAGAAAAAAGCGAGCGAGGCGCGCAAACGCCAAAAAACNGTCGACGTTAAAGAAATAAAAATGCGCCCGAATATCGACAAGCATGACTATGACGTGAAAATGCGTAGCGTGACCAANTTCATTGGCGAGGGCGACAAGGTTAAAGTGACCATGCGCTTTCGAGGCCGCGAAATGGCGCACCAAGAGCTTGGNATGCAGGTNCTGANCCGNGTGCGCGACGAGGTTGATGANATCGCCAAAGTTGAAGCCAGCCCNAAGCTGGAAGGCCGCCAGATGATGATGGTGNTGGCCCCGCGCACGACCTGATTTTNAACAACACCTAATTTTGCNTTGCGCGCAGTTCGCGCATCAGATCCGGCCTGTCCGTTATNATGGCGCGCACGCCGAGGNGCNCCAGCCGTTGCATNTCTGCGGGCGCATTGACGCTCCAAGCACTGACNCCGANTTTCAGGCGGGTCGCGCAAGCCATNATGTCGGGTGTTATGTCTTGGTGAAAAGCAAACCAGTGATGCCCACCNGCGGCNGCAATCGCACCCAGTATTTTTTCGCCATGCGTNTGGCCCGGCTTATCGCGCCAGTCATGCGGNCCCATCCAGCTGGCACCATTGGCAAAAGCTGCGCGCAATTGCGCGNNAAGCCCCGAAAGCGGCGTTTCAGGGTCNCGATCCGGATCGGTGACGAAAAACGGCAGGGTGGTATAGGCATNGGGTTGGTCGGGAAACGCAGCGCNCACATGGTCAAGGCAGCGCCAGTCAAATGAAACCACATGCGTGCGCGCGCGAACGGGCGATGCGGCCAATGTCGTACAAAACAGATCGGCCAGATGGCGGGCGCTTGNGTCCGTGTCGTCCAGCAAATGCGTCTTCAATTCGGCATAAAGGCGAAATTCCGGCGCGGTGCGGGCGGCAATGAGCTGGTTCACCGCGTCAAAATCGGGGATGCGCGCGCCGTCTATCGGCATTTGTCCGGCGCGNATTTGGCTGTAAGCNCTGTCTGGTTGCAGGCGNCCGACATCCAGCGCATCAAGGTCGTGCCGGGCAAGTTCGCGCAGTCTGGGCGTGGGGGNNGAAAGCCAGGTACCATTTTGGCGNGTGGCTTCGGGCTTCAGCCGGTCATCGTGATGGATTACCAGCCTGTCGTCGCGTGTGCGCTGAATGTCACATTCGATGCCGTCGACNCCGGCATTAATNGCATTTTNAAANGCTTCCAGCGTGTTTTCGGGCCATAAATTGGCACCNCCGCGATGGGCAATATTCATGGGNCTGTTTGCAGGTTGGTTCAAGGGCCAGACTTCCTCATGCGTTCACAGCTTGCATTTAACACATATTATAAATGACGCGTGAATGTTGCATTTTTCGGCAGGATGCGTATAACTCGCGCTGTTCNTACAAATTGTATGCACGAGAANCGGCTGGCCGAAAAGGGCTGCCAGGTCGGTTTCAAACGTCACCTCGAACGAAGGAATAGCGAAATGCCCAAAATGAAGACCAAAAGCGGTGCCAAAAAGCGGTTCAAGNTGACAGCATCGGGCAAGGTTCGTGCGGGTCAGNCNGGTAAACGCCANGGCATGATCAAACGTAGCAATAAACAAATCCGTAATCAGCGCGGCACGGCGGTTCTATCCGATCCCGATGCCCGTATCGTACGGAAATTTCTGCCAAACGGTTAGGGGGTCAAAATGTCTCGTGTGAAACGCGGCGTGACGTCCCACGCACGCCATAAAAAAGTTCTTGCCAAGGCCAAAGGTTATTACGGTCGGCGCAAAAATACCATTCGTGTTGCCAAACAGGCAGTTACCAAAGCCGGGCANTATGCCTATCGCGACCGGCGCACCCGCAAGCGCAATTTCCGCGCCTTGTGGATCCAGCGCATCAATGCCGCCTCGCGCATGCACGGCCTTCCTTATGGCCGGTTTATCGACGGGCTGGGCAAAGCNGGCATCGAGGTTGACCGCAANGTGCTGGCCGATCTCGCCGTTCACGAACCGGCGGCATTTGAGGCTCTGGTCGGCAAGGCCCGCGAAGCGCTCGGTTAATNGCTGGGTTNAGGTGGATTTTGCGTGTCGTGTACACGCCAATCTTATGGCATAAGAGTCTTGCGGNATAAGAGCCTTATGACCATCAGGAGCCTTCGGCATGCAGGACGAAACGGGCGCGGTTGAAACCCGAATAATGGACGCGATTGCAGCGGCGACAGACCTGTCGGCGCTCGAAGATGTGCGCGTTGCGGCATTGGGCAAAAAGGGCGAGGTATCGGCGCTGCTTAAAACGCTGGGCGGNATGGATGACGATGACCGCCAGCGGCTCGGCCCGGTTTTCAATCAGCTTAAAATGCAGGTGACAGAAGCCATCCAAAGCCGTCGCGCGGCGCTGGNGGCNGAAGACATGACGCGGCGTCTGGCATCGGAAACGCTCGATATGACCCTGCCGGTCGAAACCGATCCGCAATTTGAAGGCCGCATTCATCCGGTCAGCCAGACCATGGAAGAACTTTCGGNGATTTTTGCCAGCATGGGCTTTGATGTGGCCGAAGGCCCCGACATTGAGAGCGGGTTTTATAANTTCACCGCGCTGAATATTCCCGATGCNCACCCCGCGCGACAAATGCACGACACNTTTTACCTGANGGCGGAAGAAGACGGCGANCCGCTTTTGCTTCGCACGCATACAAGCCCCGTGCAGGTCCGNACCATGCAGGCNGGCGACCCGCCCTTTCGCTTTATCGCNCCGGGGCGCACCTATCGCTGCGACAGCGACCAGACGCACACGCCGATGTTTCATCAAATCGAAGGGCTGGTGATCGATGAGGCCACGCATATGGGCCATTTGAAATACACGCTGGAGGCGTTTTTGACGGCGTTTTTCGAGGTCGATAATGTCGCCATTCGGTTGCGTCCGAGTTATTTCCCGTTCACCGAGCCGAGCATGGAAGTGGATATGCGCTGCCACCGCGATGGCGACAAGCTGGTGGTCGGCACGGGCGATGACTGGATGGAAATTGGCGGCAGCGGCATGGTCAACCCGCATGTGCTGACCCATGCCGGCATTGACGCGGAAAAATATCAGGGTTTTGCTTTCGGCATGGGCATTGACCGGCTGGCTATGCTGAAATATGGCATGCCCGATTTGCGCGCCTTTTTCGGCGCGGATTTGCGCTGGCTGAAACATTATGGCTTTTTGCCGATCGACGTGCCCGGGCTGGCCGGAGGGCTGTCCAATGCGTCGCTGGCGGCGAAATAGGGGGGCGGCATGAAATTCACGCTCTCCTGGCTCAAAGACCATCTCGACACGCCTGCCTCGCTCGAAGAGATTACCGACAAGCTGACACTTATCGGGTTGGAAGTCGAAGNACTGGTNGACCCGNCGGAAACCTTCGCCAATTTTGAAGTGGCCGAGATTATTGCCACNGCGCCGCATCCCGAAGCCGATCGCNTGCAAATCTGCACGGTCAAAAGCAGCGGCGGCGAACAACAACTCGTGTGCGGCGCNCCCAATGCGCGGGCCGGGCTCATTGGCATATTGGCGCAGGAAGGCGCGGTCATACCAGCCAGCGGCATGGTGCTGGGCAAANCAAAAATTCGCGGCGTCGAAAGCNGCGGCATGATGTGTTCGGGTGCCGAACTTGGCCTCAATGACGACCATGACGGCATTATCGAATTGCAAGNCGGTGCCTCAATCGGCGCTCCGGCAGCGANGGCATTGGGGCTTGATGACCCGATGATTGAAATTGCCATCACGCCCAACCGACCCGATTGTCTGGGCGTGCGCGGCATTGCCCGCGATCTGGCGGCGGCTGGTTTGGGCACATTGAAAGATGACATAACGCGCNCCATNGACGCGCAAAAACAGGGCGACACCTCGATTGGCGTGAGCGGCGAAAGCTGTCCGGTGTTTGCCGGATGCCGCATTGAGGGTGTCAAAAACGGGCCGAGCCCNGACTGGTTGCAAGCGCGCCTTACGGCCATCGGGCTGAAGCCCATCAGCGCGCTCGTCGATATCACCAATTATATTTCCTATGATCGGGGGCGCCCGTTGCATGTCTATGACGCCGATACGCTGACCGGCACGGTGCAGGCGCGCCCCGCCAAGGCGGGCGAAAGCTTTGTCGCGCTGGACGAGGAAACGTACGAACTGAACACCACCGATTGCGTCATCGCCGATGATAAGGGCGTGCTGGGCTTGGCTGGTATTATGGGCGGTTTGGCGTCGGGCAGTACGNTTCAGACAAAAAACGTGCTGGTGGAAAGCGCGTGGTTCGAGCCGGTGGCGATTGCGCTGTCGGGCCGTNACCACAATATTGATAGCGATGCGCGCTATCGCTTTGAGCGCGGCGTTGATCCGGCCTCGGTTGAAACGGGTTTGGCGCTGGCTGTGCAGATGATTGTTGAAATTTGCGGCGGCACGGTGTGTGCGCCGGTGAGCGCGGGCGCGGTGCCCGACAGCAAAAAAACCGTGCGCTTTGCGCCTGCCCGCGTGCATCAGCTAACCGGCCTTNAGATTGCCGAAGCCGACATGCAGGNCATTCTCANGCAATTGGGTTTTGAGGTCGAAAAGGCGGATGCCGTCTGGCAGGTGCGCGTACCAAGCTGGCGACCGGATATTGATGACGCCACGCATGGCGCTGATATTGTTGAGGAAATCATTCGTATTTACGGGCTGGACGAAGTGCCCGCAACGCCTCTGCCGCAAGCGCCGGGCATTGTTCGCCCAAGCCTGACATTGGCCCAACGCCGCGCCGGACTGATGCGGCGNGCGCTGGCCGCGCGCGGGCTGGTTGAGGCGGTTACATGGTCGTTCATATCGGCAGAACACGCTGCTGCCTTCAATGTGGGCGCGGGGCTGGAGCTTGCCAATCCCATCTCATCCGACCTCAGCCATATGCGCCCATCGCTATTGCCCGGCCTGATGGTCGCGGCGCAAAAAAATGCCGATCGCGGCGCGCGGGTGATCAATCTGTTTGAACTGGGCAATGAGTTTAAGGCCGCAACACCGGGCGCGCAGCGCTTTGCCGCCGCCGGATTGCGCGCCGGTCTTGGCGGTGTGAAAACATGGGGGGCGGCCGCGGCGCGCCCCGTTGACGCTTATGGCGCGCGCGCCGATGCCGAAGCCGCGCTCGCGGCATGCGGTGTGGCGACCGATAGTTTGCAGGTGTTACCCGTCGATACGGCGGAGGGTGGCGAGTGCTACCATCCGGGGCGTTCGGGCATTTTGGCACGCAACCCGCGTGAGCCGATGGCGGTGTTTGGCGAATTGCATCCGGCGCTGTTGGCGCGCTTCGATATTGATATGCCAATGGCAGCGTTTGAAGTNTGGCCCGAAACCGTGCCNGCGCCGAAAGCGGCGAAACAGGCCGGCACGGATATTGCGCGTCCGGCNTTGGCATTGTCGAATTTGCAAATGGTACGGCGCGACTTTGCCTTTGAGGTGGAAAGCGCAATTCCGGCGGCTGANATTGTGCGCGCAGCGCGCGGGGCGGACAAAAAGCTCATCACCTCGGTGCGGGTTTTCGATGTGTTTGAGGGCGGACAATTGGCCGAGGGCATGAAATCTGTCGGGCTGGAGGTTAGCCTGCAACCGACGCAAACAACCTTGACAGATGCCGAGATCGAAGCCGTGTGCGAAAAGGTGACGGCGGCAGTGGTCAAGGCTACGGGCGGNCGCTTGCGCGGCTGAGCCGGTAATTTCCCCACTTCATTTTGACGCATTGGCGAACACGCCCGCCAGTGATATATGGGCTACATGACGGTTCAGAAAAACATCCGCAATTTTGCGATTATCGCGCATATCGACCACGGCAAGTCGACGCTTGCCGACCGCTTGATTCAAATGACCGGCGGCCTGTCGTCGCGCGAGATGCAGGAACAAGTGCTGGACAATATGGAGCTGGAGCGCGAGCGCGGCATCACCATTAAGGCGCAAACCGTCCGGCTCGATTATGAAGCGGCTGACGGCCAGACCTATCAGCTCAATCTCATCGACACGCCGGGCCATGTCGATTTTGCCTATGAGGTTAACCGGTCGCTGGCGGCGTGCGAGGGCTCGCTTTTGGTGGTTGATGCCAGTCAGGGGGTTGAGGCCCAGACGCTTGCCAATGTCTATCAGGCGATCGAGGTCGACCACGAGATTGTACCGGTGTTGAACAAGGTGGATTTGCCAGCGGCCGATTGTCCGCGCGTGTGCGGGCAAATCGAAGATGTTATCGGGCTTGATACCTCCGGCGCGGTCAATATTTCGGCCAAAACCGGGCTGGGCGTCGACGATGTGCTGGAAGCGATTGTCGCGCAATTGCCGGCACCTGACGGCGACGCCGCCGCGCCACTCAAGGCCATGCTGGTCGATAGCTGGTATGATGCGTATCTGGGCGTGGTGGTGCTGGTGCGGGTTATCGATGGCACGCTGAAAAAGGGCCAGAAAATCCGCATGATGTCGACCGATGCCACGCATTTGGTTGACCAAGTTGGCGTGTTCCGGCCAAAGCGCGAAACCGTGGGCGCGCTTGGGCCCGGCGAAATAGGTTATTTCACCGCCGCCATCAAGCAGGTGGCCGACACGCGCGTTGGCGATACGGTGACAGAAGACCGCGCGCCGTGTGCCGACATTTTGGACGGTTTCAAGCCCTCCCAGCCGGTTGTTTTTTGTGGGCTGTTTCCGACGGATTCAAGCCAGTTTGAGGATTTGCGCGAGGCCATGGCGAAGCTGCGGCTGAACGATGCGAGTTTTGACTATGAGATGGAAACCAGCGCGGCGCTGGGATTTGGCTTCCGTTGTGGCTTTCTGGGGCTTTTGCATTTGGAGATTATCCGCGAGCGCATTGAGCGCGAGTTTGATATCGACCTGATTACCACGGCACCGTCTGTGGTTTACCGCCTGCACATGAATGACGGGTCGGTGATGCAGTTGCACAATCCGGCGGACATGCCAGATGTCGTTAAGGTTGACCATATTGATGAGCCGTGGATCGATGCCTCGATTTTGGTGCCGGATGAATATTTGGGTGCGGTGCTGAAACTGTGCGAAGACCGGCGCGGGCGCCAAAAAAATCTAAGCTATGCTGGCTCGCGCGCCATGCTGGAATATGCTTTGCCGCTCAATGAGGTGGTGTTTGATTTTTATGACAGGTTGAAATCTGCCACGCGCGGCTATGCCAGTTTTGATTATCAACTGAGTGACTATAAAACTGGCGATCTGGTTAAAATGGCGATTCTTGTCAATGCCGAGCCGGTGGATGCGCTGTCGACCATTGTGCATCGCGAGCGCGCTGAGATGCGTGGGCGGGCCATGTGCGAGCGGTTGAAGGATCTGATCCCGCGCCATTTGTTCAAAATTCCCATTCAGGCGGCGTTGGGTGGCAAAATCATCGCGCGCGAAACCATTGCCGCATTGCGTAAAGATGTGACGGCGAAGTGCTATGGCGGCGACGTCAGCCGCAAGCGCAAACTGCTCGACAAGCAAAAAGAAGGCAAAAAGAAAATGCGCCAGTTCGGCAAAGTCGACATTCCCCAGGATGCGTTTATTTCCGCGCTCAAAATGGACGATTAAGCGCATCGCCGCTTGTTTTCAGCCAGTGGGCGGGTATATTCGCCTTTCTGGACAGGTGGCCGGCGCTATAAGGGCTTGGTGAGCATATGTGAGCCATAGCCTGCCTTATGATAAGGCGGTGCAGCGTTAGCTCTCTGGCCGAAGGGACAGGTGGCCGAGTGGCTGAAGGCGCACGCTTGGAAAGCGTGTAGGCGTTAACGCGTCTCGAGGGTTCGAATCCCTCTCTGTCCGCCATTACCCCCTTTAAGGGGTTAGTAGAAATCACTCTAAGTCATTGTTTACAAATGTAATAATTGACTTAAAGCACTAGAATCAGACATTTTCTTAATTCTTGAAACCACAAGTTAATTGTGGAGCCATTTGTGGATCCACCCTGGTTTCATGGGTTACGATATGCTGAGTAAAACAAAGATACAGAAGCTGAGAATTGGATCGAAAGTCTGCGAGGGAGACGGGCTGTACTTTAAGAAGACCAAAGCCGATGGCGGCCAATGGTCTTATAGATACACTTCATCAGGTAAATCACGGGAAATAGGTCTGGGCGTTTACCCTATTATTGACCTTCTTGAAGCGCGCCGATTGCGCGACGATAACAGGCGGCTGAGAGCCCGCGGCAAAGACCCCATAATCGAAAAACGCAAAGCCGAGCAGGCCAAGCGCCTCAAAGACGGTGTGAAGTTTTCTGATATTGCCGAAAAGTACATCCAAAGCCATGAACCGCAGTGGCGCAATAAAAAATCAGCGCAGGCCTGGCGCAATACGCTGGCTACATATGTTTATCCCGAGCTTGATAAATGGCCTCTTGAGGACATTACCAGCAAACAAATCGCCGATCTTTTGCTGCCTATATGGCACTCGAAAAGTGAAACCGCGCGCCGCGTGCAACAACGCATAGTCCGCATATTTGATGCAGCTTGCGCAAATGGGATTATGGAAGGGGATAACCCAGCCGACTGGCAGCGGCGTCTCCAGCACTTACTGTCTTCTCATACAAATAAACCCATCAAACATCATCGTGCTTTGGACTTCCGTGATATTCCCGAGCTGTTTAAGCAACTGGCTGCTCATGATTGTGTTTCAGCGCGCGCATTGGAATTCAACATACTGACAGCAGCCCGCACCTCAGAGGTGACCATGGCAGTTCGTAAAGAAATCGACACTGCAAAAGCACTCTGGTCTATCCCTGGGCATCGCATGAAGATGAACCAGCCTCATCAAGTGCCATTGTCTCGCCAAGCAAGTGCTTTAGCGGACGCCGTCATGCGTCAGCATAACCAAAGTTTTATCTTTAGGGGTATTGGTAGAAGCGGGCGGCTCTCCAATAATTCCATGCGTAAGTTCTTGCAGGTCACCATGAAGCGACACCCACTCACTGTGCATGGGTTCCGATCCACTTTCCGTGAATGGGCGGCATGGCAGAGGAAATATGACCGCCTCGCTATTGAGTTCAGCTTAGCCCACAAGCTTAAAAATAGGACCGAGAGCGCCTATATGCGGTCTAATCTTATCGAAGAACGCCGCGATCTCATGCAAGACTGGGCGGATTATTGTTTTTCAGGGCAAAATACTTAAGTTCCAACATTTTCGCTTTTTAGGGTTCAAAAATGGCAAACTCGCCCAAAAATCATAAAATAAAACTTTAAAACATAAAAAAATGTTTGTTTACCATACTAATAGCATAATATGAAAGGGGCCATATTTTCCCAAGGCGCGAGAATTGTCTTTCGTCTCAAACCTTCGAAAGGAAGATATTATGACAAATGAAATGAAAAACAGTAACCAGCTTGATACCTCTGCATTAAAAGAGTTCCGCGAACGGGCTGGTTTATCAAAAGAACAGTTCATCGGGCTTTTCCAAGACCGATGTCAACAAAACGGTGTGTCAACGCTTCGAGCTCCCACTCTCTATGAGAAGATGAATCCTAAACACGAAGGGAAAACTAAGCAGGTGCACATAAATGTTTTTGCAGAGGTTCTAGATGTAAGCCCTCAGATGATAACGAAGGGCCCCAAGCCTAATGTAATGTCGATTAGGTGTCTCAGACAAGAAAGTGGCCAGAACCTGTGCATGATGGCCTACCTTTCTGCGTCTTTGCATTGTGAAATGTCCGATGAAGCCGAAGCCAAGCTCCATATCATTATAGATGAGACAACAGGGCCTGGGTCCGAGGCGCTCAAGACAATTATTGTTGGTTTAGAAACCCTCATAAACGATTATCGGCGTCTCATCTCTCGCGACCTCGAATACAATTCGATCACCGATGATCAATTTAAAGCTGACCTTATTAATAGACGGTCTCGACTTCCTAGCAATGGGAGCTTCATGCTAATTGTACTATCCATCGGGGAGGCTTTGAATGACTTGTCTAAGATCGGCATTGGTTTGTGGGCTAAACCTCAGACAAAACTCTTACCTTACTGCCAAAACTTTACAGCTGATTCACTCACATTAAAGGTTGATATTATACCCGAGGCAAACGAAGGGCTCGATGCGTATCGAGAGGTAATTCGTCCTAGTTCAGGCTGGATGGAATTAGGAGATCAATACCCAGCTTTTGAAAAAGCGTTGGCGGGGCCAATCGCAACTGATGTTGACGATCAATACTTGAAGTGGTTCGCGGAAAATCCAGCAGAAGCTCTTGCCTGGGAGCAGGAGCAAGAACGTAACATGCCCGACGAATATTACGCCGAACACGCAGAAGCCGAATGGAACATGCTCCCAGAAGAGGTGAAAGCAGAGCAGAAGAAGGCACTCGCTGAAACCTATAGTCGGTCGAATGAGGAAAAGGCAACTGGGGGGGACGAGTAATGTTAATGAGATCCTCCAAAAACCTACCAAGTTTCTACAAAGGCCAATTAATGGCTTCTCAACTTGAGTGCAAATGGGCCTTCTTTCTGGACCACTTAAACATCAAGTGGCAGTACGAACCCGAAAGGCTGCAACTGCCCTCGGGGAGTGTCTATATGCCTGACTTCTTTTTGCCTGAACTTGGTAGTTGGCTTGAGATCAAAGGAAACCAAAATTGCAGCAGATTAAAAAAGACATATGAGCTCAGTTGCCTGATTGCCGATGAAAAGCCGAAAGTGTTTGTCGGACTGACAGACGGGTATTTGGGCTTTTACTCGCCTGGCAGCATGAAACTGCGCCAAGCAACGGAAGTGTCTTGCTCGCAATGTCCTGGAAATTGGTTCAGGCCCCTTTACGGCCAAAGCACCGATACCTGCCCTCACTGTCATTCTAATCAAGATAATTCAGGCATCCTCGCGAGGAAGCGGCACCTTTATGAAAATGACATAAGGACTATTTGGACATCCAGAGATGGCTTCAACATAATGGATAGCAAGAAGTTCATCCAGCCTGACACCAGAGTGCTGGAGGCGTTAAAATGTTAAATTTGAAACGCCTCTACAAAAAACGGTTGCGAAGCCGAGCCATTCAAAAGGCAAAGGCCAAATTGGCTATGTCTAATGTCCTAGTGTCTGAGCTATCTGAGCAACAACTTAAGGATGTACTAGCCTCTGAAGAAGCCAAAATAAAAGAAGATCAGGCTCGCTCAGGAGTGATTGCCTTGCTGGCTTTAATTGGGTTTGGAGCAATATAGTCATGCTTCGCCTGATAAAATATGGATTTTTGCTGCGGCTTCTATTTTGGAGCCGCAGCATTCTCCCTGATTTCTTAAAGGCTGCACTTGCTGCACTTCTAGTTTTATACGTCCATTCCGAATATTTGACGTGGGCATCCCTTGTGAGCCATTCAGCTACTATTGCAATTTCCTTTGTTATCAAGAATTTGGCTCTTGCTGTGATCTTTGCCATTTGTTTCTTTCGCTTGAAGCAGAAAACAAGTGATCCATTGCCTCAACCAAAACCAGCCATGGAGTCAAAAGAATTTCAGGATTCGGCGCCTCGTTCTCGGCTTGATAGAATGATCGATTGAAATCTTGCTCAAATCACCAGACTATAAGAATTGCCAGTTGGCAATTTCCTCGAGCAGACGCTCCCCTACTTTTCAAAGGAGTGTCTTCACATGGCTCAAAAAAAATCAAAAAAACTCAACCCGAAACAAGTTTTGGCTGCAGAAATGCTGGGACAAGGCTATCGGCAAAAAGAAGTTGCTGAACGCCTTAACTTGCGAGGTGAGACGATCTCACGCTGGACTACATTAGAACCGTTTAGGCAGGCGATAGATAGCGCCAGCAGATGTCTGCTCGACGAGATCACAGTTGATACGATTAAACTTATCAATAAGTGTCATCAGGCAATTCTCAGGGCGCTTGAAAATGACGAGGCACCCATTCACAGCGCCTCAGTGGCGATAAGATACCTCAATACTTTCGTCAGACCCTACACGGTCTATAACAAGCTCGCAGAAGTTCAAAAGTCTGACGAGACCAATGATAAATTTGCCGAAGCTATGTCTCAAATAACAAATATTGTGAAGCAGCTTGGGTACCTGAAATCATCTAACAGCGTCTATACGGACGAGGAGTATCGGGAGAAGGCAGAACAAGTTGTGAGAAGCTGGGGCAAGATTGATAAGCAGTATTTGAGGTGACTTGAGCGTCTTTCCTGCGAAAATGGCCGCATTGTTTGGGAACCTGTATGTACTGCGCGCGCTCGTAAAAAGTAAGCCTAACAATCAGTTGAATGGCGGAAGGCGCTTATCTAGGCTTATTTTAATGCCTAAATATAAACACATTAGAAACGATGCTGACTTTGCTGCTGCCAGGCAGCAATTGGCAGACAATATCCAAGAACTCCTCAATTATGACTCAGAGGAACTTTGGAACAAATTCCTGATGAAAAAGAAGGGTTGGAAACCAGGAACATGTTTCTTCCCCCCTCCGCGAGACTACAGATTAAATGGAATAGGGCAGTACGAGTATTTGCATCATATTCTCGTCTACCCTGATAGTGAGAGCGGCGGTTGGCAATTGAGCGAGGCTGATCCCGAAAAATTTCAAATATATGACTGCTTTTATCATAGTCAGAAGGTAGAAGGGGGCTCAATTTACGTAAAAATCGCCGTACTACCTGATAAATTTTCAGGCGATAGCTTACTGACGCCCTCACTAATCGGATATAGCTTCCATATGTAAATGATATCATATGAAACCATTACCCTTGAATTTTGCGGTTTTATTGTTAAAATGGTTTCATGAAAGAATATCCTCCAATTCACCGTATCGAAAATGCGGTATGTCATGAGTGCGGGAAACCAGCATCTTTGACCCACGACCCTACCGAAATACCTGGTAAAGGGGAGGAGGAAGGGTTCATTTATTCTCGGCCCATTCTTCAATGCACCGATCCAGCCTGTGGGGAGGAATTTGTTGCCCCAGAGGACGCTAAAGAATTACACGACGCGCTCTGCCTTCACGGCGGATTGCTGTTACCTGAGGAAATAAAAGAAATAAGAGAAGAATATGGGCGACGCAACGAGCCTTCAGGTAAAATAAGTCAAAAGAATTTCGCCGAGAGGATTGGCTTCGGTCGCTCCACGATTGCTAGATATGAGGCCAGACTGCAGGTGCAAAATAAAGCGAGTGACATTCTTTTGCGCGCGTGCAGGGATCTGCCAGGTTTTGATGACTTGGTAGCTGCCAGTTTTGCTAAGGATCAGTTAAAAAAGCAGGCTAAAGTTCAAGAAACGGGCCCAATGGCTAAGGCCTTCCGTCAACAAAATGGCGGTCAGAGTAAGGTTACAAGCTCGCGAGCTAATATATTTGATTTGACCGCCTCTAGGCAGTGGGCCGCCTAAGGTAAGATCCATGCACACAACAACATTTTATTCCTACAAGGGGGGCGTCGGCCGAACTCTTGCTCTGATGAATGTCGCATGCGGTCTGGTCGGCGATAGCGAAAACGTGTTTCTAATAGATTTTGATTTAGAAGCCCCAGGTCTCCAAACATTCGATATTTTCAAGCGAAAAAGTGAAGAAAACGACGATGCCAGAGAGCAGCTTGGACTGAGTGACTTAATATATAAATATATGTCGGATCCTTCGGAAGGGCTTCCTGACATTGCCGACTATGTTATCAAAGGAGATACCTCGCTCCTTGCAAGCGATGGCAATCCTTATCGAAGGTTTTCAGTCGAGAAACCTGGGAAAATGTTTTTACTCCCCGCGGGTACACGAAGAGCGTACGCACAAATTGACTGGCAGCGTCTCTACGAAGAGCAAGAGGGCTTCTTTTTCTTTGAAATGTTAAAAAGCACTATTGCCAAACATGAAGAGTACGCCCCGAATTGGTTATTGATCGACAGCCGAACGGGACGTGCTGAAACAACTGGAATATGCACTCGCCAGCTGGCTGACACAAACGTTCTGGTATTCTTTCCAAATGAGCAAAATCGGATTGGCTTCGAAGAAGTTTTTCCCCAAATAAGAGACGAACCCTCCCGAAAATTGGAAGGTGTTGATCCTTGCAATTTTATTTTTGTTGCCTCGCGAGTGCCCGTTGAAGACGACGAATTCTACATCATCGAAACTCAAATAAACAAGTTTAGGCACGTCTTTGGGCTGCCCACAGATGATGAATATATATATTTAGAAGACGGCATGATACTGCGAATTCCGCAAAATAACTCTGTTGAACTGTTAGAACAGTCTCTTTTTCTTATGGAAAGACCTGGAACTAAGCTGGGTAAATCCTATCAATCATTGGTAGCCGAGATTCAAAAAATGAATTCTCAGTCTAAGCGAGGCGTTGAATTATATTTGAATGAGCTACTGGAACATATTATCCAGCAACCGAGGAGACAACGGGGTGAACGGCTTCAGGAACTCGAAATGCGGAGAAAATATGAACAGTCACTGCCCGAAAATCAAAAGTTTTTGCCAGAGGTCGTAAAGAAAAAACTGCTGGATGTCGCGTTTAATCATCCGCACGATCAAACAATAAACCGACAACTTTCAGAATGTTACGCGCATCTCGACTTTAATCATCATACCTATATTAAAAACGCGCATTCTTTGGCTATTTGGCACGGTTTAGTGGCTCACAAAAAGAAAAAAGATAAATTTGAATTTTATGAACCATCCGCAGCTCTTCAATTTCAATACATTAAACACCGTCGAATGCTCGTAGACGCAGCGTCGGATGAAGGTTTTTATTTTTTCCTTAACAATCTGCACGCTATAGATTTTTTCCTTGAGGCCTTTGCGGAGCCCGATGGGGTGGACCTTGAATTCATGGAGAGGCTCTTAGGCGAAGAATTGGTACGCGGCTTCGAGAGGCTCGCAACATTCGAACCAGAAATTCAACGCGATATCCCTATACCAATGGATGAGGAGCAGGTAGAAGATAATGAAACACAGGTGCACCGACTTATGAGACTGTCGAGTGTCGCAGAAGAAATTGGCTTTGCGCCTAATATCTTTTCTGATCAAGGACTCAATTTAGATGCTTTCGAGAGCAATGTAATTGATCTGTTCTCCACTTATTTTCCTAGCGAAGGTATGCCTGGCATGGGAGGCCGTCTCACCTATTTCGAATGGCTGGTTTTGACTGGAAATATTGAAAAACTTACTAGTTTCAATGAGTTAGAAGGAGACTCAGACAATCTTTTGTTCGAAAATTTAGCCAAGTTCCACGAAACACATCTGCTTAAACCCGTTGTTGATAGCATTAAGACGTTAATGGAAATTACTGACAAGCCTCCTCGGGTTAAAAAAGCCGAATTGGTTTATAGAAATCTGTTGTTGTCATACCCTGGATTTTTAGGCGGAGGAAATGTTGATGAAGCCTCAGGCAAGGTGTTTTTGGAGCGAAATCCAAAACACAGACAGCCATCGCTAATGCGCAGGAATTCCATCCGTCACCGACGCAACCCACGCGATATCCCATTAAAAGACCAAGATTAGTTGGCTGTGGCTTGAAGCAAGAAGCGGCCGTGCTGGCAGTCCGAATTGTGGTCAGGTCGATATGAACTATCCAGCAACTCTCGTATAGCCTCTAGAGCTGGGCGGATCCACGATACGTCGACCTTATAGGGAATAAGGTTTATTTTGAATTCCATTAGGGCAAGATTGCCTTTGATAAAATCGGAACGGGTAAACCGATCTCCATCGACATACAAGAAATAGCCAATATCACTTATTTTGAAGCCCATACTCCGCATCACCCAAACGTATAAATCCATTTGTCTTCGATACGGCCCCTTAAATTTATCGAACATGTCAATTTCCCGCCCTTCAGTCTTCTGAGACGTGCTTTTATAGTCGACTATGTGGAGTTCGTCGGTCTCAGTATTCCTCCAAACATCGTCCAGGCCTCCACCTATCTTGAGGTTAAGATCCTCGACAATCGTGTGCATTCGACCCTCTGCTCCGAAGTGAAGGCTCTGTGTCCATTTTTCAAAGTTCGGATGCTGGAAGGGAACTAAATTAGCAAATCCCTTTTCTATGAGAATCGGCGGGACTTCCTGTAGTAATCGATATCTATCAAAATGTCGTTTTAAGAGAACATCTGTAGCCTCATTAATATTAAACCCAGGTATTTCAGGAAATTTTATCCCCTCCACCTGTTGCATATAAAAACAAGCGGGGCATCGGATGAAATTTTCCACCCTGAACCGACTTAGCTCATAAGGTTCGACTTGTGAGGGTTTATAAACTCCACGATGTCTTGGCATTTTATCTCCTAAAATGTGAAAGCTTGTTCTGCCAGTTCTTTGATCAGTAGATCAGGCAAGGTCAGAAAACTTTGCTCGGATAATGAATAAGCATAAGCTTGCGCCAGTGATTGCTCGACAAAATACGCATATGGCTCAGAACATAGATTTGTCATGTCATCTCTGGATATTCGTGTAACCATAAAAACGGCAGGACAATCGATAGTTGGATTTAATGCCTTGTCGCAGGGTATTACAGCAATCTCAGGCAAGGTCTTTGGGCTGAGTGTTCCAAAATGATTAACAATTGGGCCGATGGAGTTGCCTGACGGAAACTCAAGAATTTCTGCCATTATAAATGCCCTCTCTTTTTAAATATGGGCGCTAACACCGCGGCCACGCGTGGCATCATTTCCTCTGGAATTTTGCCCAACATCTCGATAACTTTCGCGTCTCCAGAATTTAAGACGAGGGTCTTGATTTCAGGAGCGAGTTCCTCGCCCTCGCGCACAGTCTCCTCATCCAGGTCTAGGCCTCTTACAATGGCTCCAGATCGCATCGCCTCTTTTAGTGTGAGCGTGAATTTGGGGCTAAAGCTCTCTCCGCAATTGTTGCACGTAGACGCATTAATTGGATTGAGTGCGCCACAAGAAGTGCACGCTTTGTTGCGCGGGCCGCCCTGCTTGATAAATTTGTGCCCACACTCGGTGCAAGCCGATGCGGAAAAACTTTGCTTGCTGCCGCAAGATGGGCAAATGCGTTGCTTAGGCACCCCAGGACCAACCTTAAATGCTGCGGGCATTTCGTCTTCTACCCGCCTTGCAAACTTATCCAGTTTTTCCAGTGCTGGCATAACAACATATGCGCGTGTGAGGTCTTGAGGGCCGCAGTTGCGAACCACGCGGCCCATGGCTTGGCGAAAGAAAAGCTCTGTCAGTGCATTGGGTAGATAAATCAGCACTCGAAGGCGAGGAATGTCGACGCCTTCCGAGACCATGGCTACGGATACCAACCAGCGGCTCCGACCATTTCGGAATGCTCTAATCTTCGATTTAGCATTTTGCACTCGGCTATGAACAAGTATTGGGCGCTCGCCCTCCTTGTTTTCAATCAAATCGGCCATGTATTCGGCCATTTCGATGTCAGGTGCAATCACAAGGCCGCCAGCAGTTGGCATCTCGTTCTGAACCAATTCATCGAGCTTTTGTTGGGCGTAGTCGAACATGGTGCCCTGATAGCCGCTTGCCATTGGGGTTATTCCATCTTTTTCAAATTGTGGTGTCATCACGAGTTTTGAAAATTCAATTGCCCGATGAAGGGCAGGAATGTCTGCCAATGGTCCGTTTAGGTTTGCGCGACACTTGCTAGTGACGACTGCTGTCGATTCATCGTCCAGAAGTACAGAAAACTCCCCTTCATGCCTATGGAATGTAATAGCCCTGCAATATCCATTGTCTACCGCGTCTCCGTAGGTAAGTGTGATGCAGGCAGCTTCATCAATTTTCAAAGCTCCTCGATTGTCTAGTTCCAGCCAAGCACAGCCCGTTCCATCTGATCGCATGGGGGTGCCAGTTAAAATAAGAGCGTATTTAGCGTCAGCAAACGCGCTTGAGGCGGTGTTGCCCCAAGCCGCTTCTAGCGCTGCGTGATGTATTTCGTCACAAATTACAAGCACGCGCTCATTTTGACAGACTGCTTGCACAAGATCTGCCATCCCCGAAAGGGCCTGCCATGTTGAACAAAAATTTGTTTCAAGCGCCAAATAGCTGGGATCATTTCCAGTGATACGTTCCATTGAGCGTCCTGTGATCATTTTAAAGTCCTTCGCCCAATCGTCTGTGACAACGCTTTGGGGTGCCAAAACAATCACGCGATCAATTTCGCCGTGTTCAAGTAATTTTTGCGCTATTGTGCATGCAGTAATTGTTTTGCCTGCGGCTGGGGCTGCATTAATTAAAAATCGTTTCTCGCCACCTTCTGCCCAGTAGCTGAGGCATTTATTGCAGGCTTCACTTTGCCAAGCTCTTAATTTAATCATTAGCAGCTTTCCTTAAATTACAATTTGGGCATAGGGCTTGACCGTTCTGAATGACCGTCTGCCCGCCGCGGCTTGCTGGAACAATGTGGTCAGCATGGAAATCTCCTTTGAGATTTGTTCCACAGAGCTGACATTTCCCTTTCGATTTGGCGTAAATGATCAGCCTTTGACGTTGTGAAAAAAAACGCCTCACAGAGGTTCAAACCAATATTGGGTAATTGTGAGCTCATCCACATGAAGCGCTTTTGGCGGTTCGTAGAGGATATATTTTTGGGCTTGCTGCACCGCTTCACGAAATCCGATTCGGCGGCTTTTAATTAAAAAGCCCTCTCTACGCATGTCTGAAATAAGTCCCATGAGGTCTGAGACCCCGAATATGGCTATACTATCTAAGCGGGTTACTGGTTGCCCTGCCAAAATGGCTTCTCGCAAAGCGATCGTATGGGTATTGGAGTTTTTAGTCATATTTTGGTTCCCAACAAGCTCTCGGCTTTTTCTCTATCAGTTTGTTTCGGGCAATTGTCGTTGGAAAGGGTTCCAATTCGAGTTTCCATCCCGAGCACCGCCCCCCCGCCGTCGCGCATTGCTGTGTCGACGGCCTTGGAGTGATAACTGGGCGAGTATCGAGGGGTCTCGCGGCCAGAATTATCGTTTGCGGCGCTGGAAAGAAGGTTCACAAAGTAGGCGATATCGGCTTCGGAGTGAGTGTCACCGAGAGCGGTTAAAAGTTCGAAAAATAGGCGTGATTTATTCATGTCAATGAATTTCCTCCTCTGAAGAAAGCAAGTCGGCATTTTCTAGGTCTTCCGAAGAAGCTTTGGCGCAATCTTCGGGGCCGTCTTCCGTGCCATCTTCTGCTTGTGCGTTATGAATTAGGTATTCGTCGAGCAATGCGTTTAACAAAACTCTCGTTACTTTGTGCCCATCGTCGCTGCATTGAAGACTAAGGCGGGCCCCGTGGTTGACGAGTGCAGTGGAAATTACTGCAGGGTCGCCATATTCCTGAAGAAGCCCGCTAGTAAAAATGAATACTAGTCTGCGTATGTCGTTGAGGGCTGATTCTCGGTCGCTATCCACTGCCGCTTCTCCCTAATGGATCGTGTCAGAGCCGTCTGGCTCGCTGGATAAAAAAAGCTGCTCCCTGTCATTTTTTTCTTTTTCGGCTTCCTCACCAGTGTCCTCACTAAACTTTGCAGATATGTCATCAACGATGTGCTCGGTAACAACATTTACAAACTCGCCCATTAGGACGGCTGATATTTGGTGACCGCAATCAGTTGAGCACAACGCGAGACGTGTCGCGTGGTGAACCAGGGCCTGCGCGATTTGTTTAGGGTCTCCATGCTCACCGAGCATACTTTCAACAAATTTGAACACTTCCGCATCGATATCCCCATCAACCTCACCTAATACTGACTTCATTTCAACTCCTTGGTTCCAAAAACTACCATTGGTATTTTATCTGCTCGATATCGCTCAAGAGATTTGAAGGCGGTATCATTTGCTACCACAAGAGATCTAGTACTCCCATCCAATTAATGCAAGGTCTTTTGAGGTTTTTTTTTGGATTCAAGTGTTCCTATTATTTAAGTTATTGAAAAACAATAAGAAAAAAAGCTAATTTTTTTTGTGATCGCTTGATCGCTTGATCGCTTGATCGCGTGATCGAGTTGTTTCTAATCTTGCCAAACTTTTTATGTAAAAGCTGTTGTCGGACTTGTAGAGTGAATGTGGGATGGTGTAAAATATATAACGGTTTCAGATATTTAATGTCTGGTTGGGCGGAGGGACTGTCCGCCATTTTTACACGTCGTACGGCTTTGGAATTAACGGCGACAGAATGCTTATTGGGAGAGCAAGATGACACAGCGCACAACATTGGCAGGCCTTCAAATCGACACGGAGCTTGCGGATTTTATCGTGAATGAGGCCATTGCGGGCACGGATGTGACGGCCGAGGCTTTCTGGGAAGAGGCGGATAGGAACGGAGAGCGGGTGTGGCGGACAGGCCGAGACG
>NZFC01000030.1 GCA_002689195.1 Rhodobiaceae bacterium
GCAGATTATCCATCGGTTCCCGTCCCGCCAATGGCAAGGGCGCGTTCACGTTTGGCTTCGGCGCATGCGGCCATGGTTGCCGATGCGCGCGCAATCGGATTGGTGAAATAATAATCGGTCACGACCGGCGCAAACGCCGCCTCGTCCAGATCGCGCACATCCGTAGCCGGTTTTTCGGGCGCGCCTGCGGGCACCAGCGTGTCAAGACGCGCCAGTTGCGGGGCGTGCTCGAACAGCGTCGCGCGCAATGCGTCAACCGTGTCAAAATCCAGTGTCATACCCAAACTATCCGACAGGGCACGGAAAATTTTCCAGTCTTCGCGCGCCTCACCCGGCGGAAACGCTGCCCGCTCGGTCATTTGCGCGCGCCCTTCCGTGTTCACGAAAATCGCCTGTTTTTCGGTATAGGCGGCGGCTGGCAAAATCACATCAGCGCCATGCGCGCCACGGTCGCCATGGCTGCCGACATAAATCACAAACGCATCGCCCAGTTCGGCGCGGTCTATTTCATCGGCACCGTAAAGAATAACCGTCGAGACATCACCCGTCTGGCAGCCTTCGATTATGCCGTCGCGGTCGCGCCCGTCTTCGCCGGGCAAAAACCCGACATCCATGCCACCAACGCGTGCGGCGGCGGTGTGCAGCACATTAAACCCGTTCCAGCCATCCGAAATCATGCCGGTTTTTTCCGCCAGCGCGAGGGCTTGCGCGAAAACGCCCGCGCCATCGGCGCGCGCCAATGCGCCCTGCCCCAAAATCAGCATCGGGCGCTCGGCTTTCGCCAACACATCTGCAAACCTGTGCTTGCCCGCGACAAGCTCCGCCAAGGTTTGCGGCCCGGCCCCGATAAACTCAGCATCATACGTCAAATCGGTTGGCTGGCCGATCGCGGCAATGGGGAAATTGCCCGCCAACCAGCGCTTGCGAATGCGCGCGTTCAACACCGCGGCTTCAAGGCGCGGGTTTGTGCCGATCAGCAGCAGTGCATCGGCATCTTCAATACCGGCAATGCCGGTGTTGAACAGATAATTTGCGCGTGGGCCCGACAGCTTGGCGCCATCCTGACGACAATCAAGATGCGGACTGCCCAGCTTTTCCATCAGCGACTTCAAGGCAAATTGCCCTTCGGTGCATACAAGGTCGCCCGCCAGCGCCGCCACCTGCCCCGAACCGGCTTTAAGGCGCGCAGCAATCGCATCAAACGCGCTCTGCCAATTCGTCGCCTGCAATTTATCATCGACCCGCACATAGGGTCGGTCGAGACGCTGGGTGTTCAACCCGTCCCAGACAAAGCGCGACTTGTCGGACAGCCATTCCTCGTTCACCGCCTCATGGTCGCGCGGCAAAATCCGCATAACTTCGCGCCCGCGCACGTCTACGCGAATATTGCTGCCCACCGCGTCCATCGCGTCGATGGTTTCGGTTTTTCGCAATTCCCAAGGGCGCGCGGTAAACGCATAAGGCTTGGAGGTCAGCGCACCGACTGGGCACAGGTCAATGACATTGCCCGACATTTCGCTTTCCAGCGAGGCCTCAAGATAGGTGGTGATTTCCATATCCTCGCCGCGCCCAATCGCGCCGATCTCCGGCACACCGGCAACTTCCGTCGCAAAGCGCACACAACGCGTGCAGTGAATACACCGCGTCATCACGGTTTTGACCAGCGGCCCCATTTCCTTTTCCTCGACGGCGCGCTTATTGTCTTCAAAGCGGCTCGAGTCGACACCATAGCCCAGTGCCTGGTCCTGCAAGTCACATTCACCACCCTGATCGCAAATCGGACAATCGAGCGGGTGGTTAATAAGCAAAAACTCCATCACGCCTTCACGCGCCGACTTCACGCTTTCGCTCTGGGTGTTGACCACCATATCGGGCGCAACCGGCATGGCACAGCTGGCGACGGGCTTGGGTGCTTTTTCAACTTCGACGAGACACATGCGGCAATTACCGGCAACCGACAAGCGCTCATGATAACAAAAGCGCGGAATTTCAGCGCCGGCAGCCTCGCATGCCTGCAAAATGGTCGTGCCCGGCTCGACTTCAACGGCAACGCCGTCAACGGTTACGTTCACGCGTTCACTCATTCGGCAGCCTCCGCAGTTCGGCTTTGCGTGAGGCGTGCTTCAATCACGGGCCGGAAATGCCGGATGAGCCCCTGCACCGGCCACGCCGCCGCATCGCCCAGCGCGCAAATGGTATGGCCTTCAATCTGCTTGGTCACTTGCAACAGCATGTCGATCTCGCGCGGTTGGGCTTGCCCCGAAGCCAAGCGTTCCATAACGCGCCACATCCAGCCCGTGCCTTCACGACAAGGCGTGCACTGCCCGCAGCTTTCATGCTTGTAGAAATGCGAGATGCGGGCAATGGCCTTAACAATGTCGGTGGATTTATCCATGACAATCACACCGGCCGTGCCCAGCCCCGACTGCACATCTTTCAGACTGTCAAAATCCATCAGCACCGTGTCGCAAATCTCTTTCGGCAGCAATGGCACCGACGAGCCGCCCGGAATAACGGCCAGCAAATTGTCCCATCCGCCGCGAACGCCGCCAGCGTGCCTTTCCAGCAATTCCTTCAACGGAATGCCCATTTCCTCTTCCACATTGCACGGGCGATTTACATGGCCCGAAATGCAGAACAGTTTGGTGCCGGTATTGCCCTCGCGCCCAAGGCCTGAAAACCAGCTTGCCCCGCGTCGGCAGATGGTAGGCGCCACAGCGATGCTTTCAACATTATTGACCGTGGTCGGGCAGCCATAAAGCCCGACATTTGCCGGAAATGGCGGCTTCAGCCGCGGCATGCCTTTTTTACCTTCAAGGCTTTCAATGAGCGCGGTTTCCTCGCCGCAAATATACGCGCCGGCCCCGTGGTGCACATAAATATCATAAGCCCAGCCCGAACCTGCGGCGTCTTTGCCCAGCAGTCCGTCGGCATAGGCTTCATCAACGGCGCGTTGCAGAGCTTCGCGCTCGCGCACAAACTCGCCGCGCACATAGATATAACAAGCATGCGCGCCCATTGCGAAACCGGCCAGCAGGCAACCTTCCAGCAATTTATGCGGCTCGTGGCGCATAATATCGCGGTCTTTGCATGTGCCCGGCTCAGACTCGTCGGCATTGACGACCAGATAATGCGGTCGGCCATCATTTTCTTTCGGCATGAAAGACCATTTCAGCCCGGTTGGAAAACCAGCACCGCCGCGTCCGCGCAAGCCGGAGTTCTTCACCTCGTCAATCACCCAGTCACGACCTTTTTTAATCAGGTCAGCCGTCTTGTCCCAATCGCCCCGCGACTTCGCCGCGCCCAAATCAGCCCCGTGGAACCCGTAAATATTGGTAAAGATACGATCTTCGTCGCGTAACATCACATATCGCCTTTCAACACAGTCGGGCCGCCTTCGGGTGCCGAGGCTTGCCGCCCGTTTTGCGGCCCCGTCAACACATCGCGCCCGTGACGCAAATCTTCCAGCAGCCGCTCAAACGTATCGGCTGTCAGGTCTTCATAAAAATCATCATTGATTTGAACCATCGGCGCGTTGACGCACGCACCGAGGCACTCAACCTCAATCCAGCTCAGTTTGCCGTCGCCGGAAACATCACCCGGCTCGCCGATTTGCCTGCGGCATACGGCCTTCAAATCATCGGCACCGCGCAACCAGCACGGCGTCGTGCCACACAGCTGAACAAAAAACTCACCCACGGGCGACAGATTGAACATCGAATAAAAAGTTGCGACCTCAAGCGCGCGAATATACGCCATGCCGAGCATATCAGCCACGCAGCGTATGGCCGGCTCCGANAACCAACCCCCGCCCTGCTTTTGNGCCTGCCACAAAAGCGGCAANATGGCACTGGCTTGGCGGCCNTCGGGATATTTGGCAATCTGGGTNGCTGCCCAATCCATATTTTCTTNGGTAAANGCGAAGCTGTCTGGCTGGTTTTCGTGAAGGCGGCGCNCACTCATCGGTCAACCTCCCCNAACACGATATCCATCGACCCCAAAATGGCCGAGACATCCGGCAGCATGTGGTCGCGGCACAAATGGTCCAGCGCCTGCAAATGTGCATAGCCNGGCGCGCGGATTTTGCAGCGATAGGGCTTGTTGGAGCCATCAGCCACCAGATANACGCCGAACTCACCCTTGGGTGCTTCCACGGCNGCATAAACCTCACCGGCGGGCACATGATAGCCTTCCGTGTACAGCTTGAAGTGATGGATCAAGGCTTCCATTGATTGCTTCATCTCGGCGCGTTTGGGCGGCACAACTTTNCCGTCAGCCGAAGAAACCGGGCCGTCGGGCATGTTCTCGATGCACTGNTTCATGATNCGCACCGATTCGCGGCATTCCTCGACCCGNACCAGATAGCGGTCATAGCAATCNCCATTTTTGCCAATCGGAATGTTGAATTTGAAATCATTNTAAGCTTCATAAGGCTGCGACCGGCGCAAGTCCCAAGCCAGCCCCGANCCGCGCGCCATAACACCGGTGAGCCCCCAAGTCATCACATCGTCAACCGACACCACNCCAATATCGACATTGCGCTGCTTGAAAATGCGGTTTTCGGTCAGCAGCCCTTCAATGTCGTCCATGACCTCAAGAAACGGNTCGCAAAANTCGTAAATGTCTTGCNGTAACCCTTCCGGCAAATCCTGATGCACACCACCGGGCCNAAAATAAGCCGCGTGCAGGCGGGCACCGCAGGCGCGCTCATAAAAAATCATNAGCTTTTCGCGCTCTTCAAAACCCCAAAGCGGCGGNGTCAGCGCGCCGACATCNAGGGCTTGCGTTGTGATGTTGAGAAGATGGCTCAAAATGCGGCCAATCTCGCAATACAGCACGCGAATATACTGGCCGCGACGCGGCACTTCGAGCCCCAGCATACGCTCGATCGCCAGCGCAAANGCATGTTCTTGGTTCATCGGCGCGACATAATCCAAACGGTCGAAATACGGNACTGATTGCAGATAGGTTTTATGCTCAATCAGTTTTTCCGTGCCGCGATGCAGCAAACCGATATGCGGGTCGATGCGCTCGACGCGCTCGCCGTCCAAATCCATCACCAGCCGCAACACGCCATGGGCAGCGGGATGNTGCGGGCCGAAATTAATGGTGAATTTGCGGTCGTCTTGAACCGGGNTTTTCGATTGNGCCGACATGCNGTNTAGCCTTCCTNCTCGTTTNTTNCGNTGGCTTTTTCATCGCCCGGCAACNCGCCACGAGCNCCTTCCCACGGGCTCTCAAAATCAAAATCACGAAACTCCTGAACCANCGTCACCGGCTCGTAAACNACTTTTTTNTGGTCGTCGTCATAGCGCACTTCGACATNACCCGTGAGCGGAAAGTCTTTGCGGAGCGGATAGCCTTCAAAGCCGTAATCGGTTAGCAGGCGGCGCAAATCCGGATGNCCGGAAAACAAAATGCCATACATGTCGAAGGCTTCGCGTTCAAACCATGCGGCCGCCTCGAAAAGACCTGTGAGGCTTGGCACTTGCGTTTCTTCGCCAGCCTGAACTTTGACGCGNATNCGCCGGTTTTTCGTCATCGANAGCAAATGATAGACAACGTCAAAGCGCANNGCGCGCNCTGGATAGTCGACNCCNCACAGGTCAATCAATTGCGAAAAGGCACATTCGGGGTCATCGCGCAAAAACTTGATGACCGGCTCGACCATGCCGGCATTGGCTTCAAGGGTAAGTTCGCCATGCGCGAAGGCCACCCCCGCCACCGATGCGCCCAAACCNGAGCGGATATGTTCAGCAAGTTGTTCGAGATCTCCCATATCTGAACCTATCGTTCTATCGTGCCGGTATGCCGGATTTTCTTTTGCAGCAGCAAAATGCCATAGAGCAGCGCTTCGGCTGTTGGCGGGCATCCGGGCACATAAATGTCCACCGGCACAACCCGGTCGCAGCCGCGCACCACGGAATAGGAATAGTGATAATAGCCCCCGCCATTGGCGCACGAGCCCATGGAAATAACGTAGCGCGGCTCCGGCATCTGGTCATAAACCTTACGCAGCGCCGGTGCCATTTTATTGGTCAAAGTGCCTGCAACAATCATCACGTCGGACTGGCGCGGCGAGGCGCGCGGCGCAAACCCGAAGCGCTCGACATCATAACGCGGCATGGAAACCTGCATCATTTCGATCGCGCAGCAGGCCAACCCAAACGTCATCCAGTGCAGCGAGCCGGTGCGCGCCCAGTTCACCAAATCTTCGACAGATGTAACGACAAAGCCCTTATCGGCCAGCTGGTCTGAAACGGTCGCGTAATAGGGGTCGGGCGTTGGTGCCGGCACCGTTGTCTGCTTGGACTTACTTTCCGACATATCGCCCCCTAATCCCAGTCCAGCGCACCCTTGCGCCACTCATATGCGAACCCGACAGTCAGCACGGCAAGGAAAAACATCATCGACCAAAATCCGAATACGCCAACATCGCCAAAAGCGACGGCCCAAGGAAACAGAAACGCGACTTCCAAATCAAAAATAATGAACAGAATCGCGACCAGATAGAACTTTACATCAAACTTCATGCGGGCGTCGTCAAAAGCTTCAAAACCACATTCATAAGGCGCATTTTTTTCCGGATCGGGCGAGGACGGTGCCACCAGCATGGGTACGAAAATCAAGGCCAGCGTAATCAGGGCGGAAAGGCCCATGAAAATCAAAATCGGATAGTAACTTGAAAGCAATTCCTGCATGCGGCGCACCCTGCGAGATCCTGGATTTGNGAGTATAAAAAGAACACGCTTACTGGCGCGGAGTATAGCCCCCAAGCGGGGTAATGCAAGTGTCAAACCGACGCGCTTTGCACCCTTCCACAGCACCACGCATGGAGCGTGAAACACACATCAACGCCTATGCCAAATTGACGATTTTCAAGCGGCAAATGGACAATCGTGGCAGAACCAGCAAGGGACACGGATGCCCCCCCCCTTTATCGGGTAAGCAAGTCCATCGGCCTGATGATTTCTTCAATTTTTCGTGCCACCGCCAACAACGCCTTATCGCGACCGGGCAGGCCGTCCANTTCAAATCCGACAGGCATATTACCGGTTAGACCGGCCGGCATGCTTATGCCCGGCGCGCCAATAACCGAGCCATGGTCCGTATTCTTGAGGAAGATATCAAAAGTCGGCACATCTTCGCCGTTCAAGGATACGGTTTCATCGTGTCCCACTGGGGGCGCGGTTAGCGCGGTTGTGGGGAAAAGTGNCGCCGAAAGATTATGCGCCTCAAAATAAGCCTGCCATTTCCTTTGCATGTTCGGACGATGTGTATCCATCGCNGCCCTGTAAACAGCTTCGGGCACGGCCTCTTGGCCCAGTTGACTTTCGAGTATCGCTTTGACGTCCGGCGAGGCTACTTCGTTAATCATCTCGGAAAACGCCACCCCGCGCTTTTCGGCATATTGCGCCAATTCCTTCACGGATTCGAACAGGACAATCGGAAGTGAGGCGGCGGCGTCATCTTCCCAGATATCTTCCGGATCCGTTTCAACTATCGTGACACCGGCATTGGCAAGCTTGGTGATCACATTTTCGCAACACGCCTCCACGCCTTTTTCAAGGCCTGCCCACAGAACCGACCTTGGAACACCAATTCTTATGTCTGATGCGTCCAAGCCCGCGAGCGGGGCGGCATCATCCGCCATTACGCCGTCGAGAAGCGCCAAATCATCAACGCTCTTGCCCATTGGCCCTATTGTGTCTCTGGTGGAAGAAAGCGGCACGACACCGCCGGAGGGATATCTGTCGGTGGAAGGTCTAAACCCCATTATGCCGCATAATGCAGCCGGAATCCTCACAGACCCCCCGGTATCCGTTCCCAGCCCCGCAACGAACATGCCAGCGGCGATCGCGGCGGCCGTGCCTCCCGAAGAGCCACCGGCTATCTTGGTTTTATCCCAAGGGTTTCTGACAGCACCATGACAAGAATTATTGGAGGTTATGCCATAGGCCAATTCATGAAGATTGGCCTTGGCACCGACGATGGCCCCTCTCGAGAGCAATCTCTCCAGAGGTGGGGCATTTTCTTTTGCCGTATCCTTAAATGCCCCCGTACCGCCGGTGGTAATGAGCATGGAAGTGTCGATATTGTCTTTGATTATCAGCGGAAGGCCTTCAAGCTGGCCGGCCTTGCCGTCTTTGATATTTTGATCTGCAATATGCGCGCCGGATTTGAGGCTTTCCTCATCCAGAGAAATTACCGCCCCCAGATCAGCATTATTTTTGGCNCTCTCAATGATTTCTTGAGCATAATCGGCCACTTTTCGCGTGCCGGCATTAAACTCTGCCAGCAATCCCGCTACTGTACTCGCACCCATCACCCCCTCCTCTGCTTCCTTAAAATAACGACGCATTAATGCCGGTTTTCGTAACGCGCCAAATTTTGGTTTGACCCGGCCAGCATAGGACGAAAAAAAATCTGCGTTCAACAGATTTTCCTTATGCCGTTGCGACTTTGGCGAAAGGGGTTTGTTTATGAGGTTATTTTTGGGATTGGGATGGCGGGAGTGACGGGACTCGAACCCGCGGCCTCTGGCGTGACAGGCCAGCGCTCTAACCAACTGAGCTACACCCCCGTCCCCATGGCGTTGGAGAAATCCGCCGCGCATGAGAGAAGCTTTCGTTTACGCGCGCGTATGGCTTGTGTCAAGCCCAATGCTCGCGCCGCAGCGCGGGCCACGCCTGCGCCTTTTGCAAGATTGCCAATCGAGGAAATAACGGAAGGAAATGGTGGGCGGTGACGGGATCGAACCGCCGACCCTCTCGGTGTAAACGAGATGCTCTCCCAGCTGAGCTAACCGCCCCACGCGCTTTGCGTTCTAACGCATCGCATTGGGAAATGCAAAAAAAAACATCGGCCATCGCAATGATGGCCGATGCATTGAAAGAAGACTTAGTTTACGGCGTCTTTGAGCGCTTTACCAGCCTTGAACTTAGGCTGGTTCGACGCGCTAATTTGAATTGTTTCGCCGGTTCGTGGATTACGACCCGTTGTCGCTTTGCGATGCGAAACAGAGAACGTACCGAACCCTACGAGCCGAACTTCGCCTTTGTTCCTCAAAGACCCGGCGATATTGTCAAACACACTATCGACGGCACGGGCAGCGTCAACTTTTGACAGCCCGGTATCTTGGGCAACTTGCCCTACGAGATCATTTTTGTTCATGGCAACCCCTCCTGACTAGGTTCATAATGTTGCAGCTTTAAATTACTGGCCGATTCTATGGCCGGTCAAAGAAAAAGTCGCAGAAAACCAAAGATTTTTGGGGGTATTCATTCGCGTAGTACGCGATTTAATGGGGTTGCGAAGCCTCCGGATCATCAACACGGGCGATCTGACGGCTGGCATAATAGGCATCTTCGTCCCATTCAATGGCCGCCGGTAGGTGCTGCAGGGCATGGCCCAGCACCTCATCCATATTTTCGACCGGAATAATCTCCAGACCCGCACGAATGTTTTCGGGAACCTCCGTCAGGTCTTTCTCATTATCCTTTGGAATCAATACCTTAGTAATNCCACCGCGCAATGCGGCCAGCAATTTTTCTTTCAGGCCACCAATCGGCAGCACCCGCCCGCGCAAGGTCACTTCGCCGGTCATTGCCACCTCTTTACGCACCGGAATACCGGTCATAACCGACACAATCGCGGTCGCCATGGCCGTGCCCGCAGAGGGGCCATCCTTGGGGGTTGCGCCTTCGGGCACATGCACATGGATATCTTTGCGCTCGAACACTGGCGGCTCAATTCCGAACAGCGTGCTGCGTGCGCGCACATAGGATGACGCCGCATTAATCGATTCTTTCATCACATCGCCCAGCTTGCCAGTGGTGGTCATGCGGCCCTTGCCGGGCACCATAACGCCCTCAATCGTCAGCAATTCGCCGCCCACTTCCGTCCAGGCAAGGCCGGTGACGACACCCACTTGGTCTTCAACTTCAGCCAGACCGTAGCGATATTTTTCAACGCCGGCATAGTCAGCAATATTGGCGAGCGTAATATCGACGCTGGTTTCTTCGCCCTTGACGATTTTGGTTGTGGCTTTGCGGGCCAGTGACGCCAATTCGCGCTTCAGGCCGCGCACGCCTGCCTCACGGGTATAAACCCGAATAAGCTGGCGCAACGCCTCATCATCAATGCCAAATTCACCAGCGCGCAGCCCGTGTTCCTTAATGGCATAGGGGAGCAAATGCTGGCGCGCAATCTCGATTTTCTCGTCTTCGGTATACCCAGCAATACGGATAACCTCCATACGGTCAAGCAGCGGCCCCGGAATATTCAACGAATTAGCCGTGGTCACGAACATGACATTGGACAGGTCATAATCGACTTCCAGATAATGGTCGGCGAAAGTGTTGTTCTGCTCCGGATCCAGCACTTCCAGCAGCGCCGAGGACGGGTCGCCGCGGTAATCGGCACCCAGCTTGTCCACTTCGTCCAGAAGCATGAGCGGGTTCACCGACTTCACCTTTTTCATCGATTGCACGACCTTGCCCGGCATCGACCCGATATAGGTGCGCCGGTGGCCGCGAATTTCGCTCTCATCTCGCACGCCGCCCAGCGACATACGCACAAAATCGCGCCCCGTCGCCGCGGCGATGGATTTGCCCAGCGACGTTTTGCCGACACCCGGAGGCCCNACAAGGCACAAAATCGGCCCGCGCAGNTTTTTCGANCGNTGTTGCACNGCAAGATATTCNAAAATGCGCTCTTTNACCTTTTCCAGACCATAATGNTCGGCATTCAGCANGCTTTCGGCATGCGTCAGGTCTTTTTTGATGCGNGATTTCTTGCCCCACGGCACAGACAACAGCCAATCAAGATAGTTTCTNACAACNGTGGCTTCGGCCGACATCGGCCCCATNGATTTCAGCTTTTTCANTTCGGCATCGGCTTTTTCGGCAGCNTCNTTGGACAGCTTGGTCTGCGCNATACGCTCCTCAAGCTCCAAAATTTCATTGNTGCCGTCTTCGCCCTCGCCAAGCTCTTTTTGAATGGCTTTCANCTGTTCGTTCAGATAATACTCGCGCTGGGTCTTTTCCATCTGGCGCTTGACGCGGCCACGGATCTTTTTCTCGACCTGCAACGNNCCCACTTCGCCTTCCATATGCCCCAAAATACCTTCGAGGCGTTTGCCGACCGACAGAATTTCCAGCAATTGCTGTTTTTCTTCCAGCGAAATATTCAAATGTCCGGCAATCGTGTCGGCCAGTTTCACCGGATCTTCAATCTGGTTCACATTCGACTGAACTTCCGGCGGAATTTTGCGGTTCAATTTCACATAGCCGTCAAACTGGCTCACGGCTGAGCGCATCAGCGCCTTCAGTTCGGTTTCATCGCCAATTTCATCTTCCAGCGCCAGCGCGCTGGCTTCGAAAAACGCCTCATTGTCCAGATAGTCCAGCACCCGCGCGCGCGCATTGCCCTCAACCAGCACTTTCACTGTGCCATCGGGCAATTTGAGCATTTGCAAAACCGAACCGACCGTGCCGATCTGGTGCATCTCGGACGGCTCTGGGTCGTCCTGATCGCCGTCTTTCTGGCTGACAAGCAGCAATTCCTTGTCATCGGCCATTACGTCTTCAAGCGCGCGGATGGATTTTTCGCGGCCGACAAAAAGCGGCACGATCATGCCGGGAAATACAACAATGTTCCGCAAGGGCAGAACTGGAAGGACAACCGGAATGGTTTTTTCAGGTGTTGTATCATCAGTCATGGTCGGCTCCTTTTGAGGTTTTATCCGATAAATTAACTCGCGATTCCTAATAAACCGTCACTGNTAATGTGGGCATTATCCACGGAATTTTCAATGAATGCGACAATCTCGCCCAGTTTGCAGGCCTAGCCGCTAGGAAATAACGGCCTTAACCCCCAATTTAGAAAGCAAAAAAGCTTAAGAAGCTGTCGGTGCAGACGCCGCTTCGTCTTTTTTATCGGCGTAAATGTAAAGCGGTGTGGCTTGGCCTTCCACCACTTCGCTGCTGATAACCACCTCGCGCACGCCTTCCATCGACGGCAGCTCAAACATGGTATCCAGCAAAATACTTTCGATGACCGAGCGCAGACCCCGCGCGCCGGTTTTGCGCTCAATGGCTTTGCGCGCGACCGCCAGCAAAGCGTCGTCGTTAAAGGTCAGTTGCGCGTCTTCCATATCAAACAGCCGCTGATATTGTTTGACCAGCGCGTTTTTCGGTTGGCTCAAAATGGTCACAAGCGCGTCTTCGTCCAGATCTTCCAGCGTTGCCAGCACCGGCAGACGCCCGACAAATTCCGGAATCAAACCGAATTTGAGCAGGTCTTCCGGCTCCAGCTCTTTCAGCAATTCGCCCGTATTGCGCTCCTCCGGCGCATCGACGCGCGCGTTAAAGCCAATTGAGGTTTCATTGCCGCGCTGGGAAATTACGCGCTCAAGTCCGGCAAAGGCGCCGCCGCAAATAAACAGAATATTTGTGGTGTCGACTTGCAAAAATTCCTGCTGCGGGTGCTTGCGCCCGCCTTGCGGGGGCACGGAAGCCACCGTGCCTTCCATAATTTTCAAAAGCGCCTGCTGCACACCCTCGCCCGACACATCGCGCGTGATTGACGGATTATCGGCCTTGCGGCTGATTTTATCGACCTCGTCAATGTAAACGATGCCGCGCTGGGCACGCTCAACATTATAATCGGCGGCTTGCAACAGCTTCAAAATGATATTTTCAACGTCCTCGCCCACATAACCGGCTTCGGTCAGCGTCGTCGCATCGGCCATGGTGAACGGCACATCCAGAATGCGTGCCAGCGTTTGCGCCAGCAAGGTCTTGCCGCAACCGGTTGGGCCCACCAGCAAAATATTGGATTTTGCAAGCTCCACATCGCCATTTTTGCCGACATGATTCAACCGCTTATAGTGGTTGTGCACCGCCACCGACAGCACACGCTTGGCGTGCGACTGGCCGATGACATAATCGTCAAGCACTTCCAGAATTTCGTTCGGCGTAGGCACGCCATCTTGCGTTTTGACGAGCGATGCCTTGCTCTCTTCGCGGATAATGTCCATGCACAATTCAACGCATTCATCGCAGATGAATACGGTCGGCCCAGCAATAAGCTTACGCACTTCGTGCTGGCTTTTGCCGCAGAACGAGCAGTAAAGGGTGCTTTTACCGTCGCCGCTTCCGCCTACTTTGCTCATGGTTCCGCCTTTCAATAAGGTACCGAATTTGTTGTTTTAATGTGAACCGGACTAATTCGTAACCACTTCACCATGAAGCCACCGGCCCATCAAGAAAATTAACGCAGTCAAGAACAACTATTCACTTTTTGTACTTTCTTCCACACGGCGTTCGGTTACTTCGTCAACCAGACCGAAATCCTTGGCCTGTTCCGCCGTCATAAATGTGTCGCGCTCCAGCGCATCTTCGATTTTACGCAAAGATTGGCCGGTGTGCGTCACATAAATTTTGTTGAGCCGGGCGCGCATATCGAGAATTTCCTGCGCGTGACGCTCAATATCAGAAGCCTGCCCCTGAAACCCGCCGGATGGCTGATGCACCATGATGCGGGCATTGGGCAGTGCGTAGCGCATGCCCTTTTCGCCGGCCGCCAGCAAGAGCGAGCCCATCGAAGCGGCTTGGCCGATGCACAATGTCGCCACCGGTGCGCGGATATATTGCATGGTGTCATAAATCGCCATGCCCGATGTCACCACGCCGCCCGGCGAATTAATGTACATGGAAATTTCTTTTTTCGGATTGTCGGCTTCCAGAAACAAAAGCTGTGCTGTTACCAGACTTGCCATGTAATCTTCCACAGCGCCGGTCACAAAAATCACGCGCTCTTTCAGCAAACGCGAGTAAATGTCAAAAGCACGCTCGCCCCGGTTGGATTGTTCAACAACCATAGGCACGAGGGTATTCATATATGTATCCAGCGGATCATGCATCGTAAACTCCATGTCTGTTCCCTAAAATGGGATGCTTTGGTCAAAAGACCAAGTGCAAAAGCAAAAAACCCGTAAAAGTTTACGCGTCGTCGCCTGTCGCTGGTTTTTGGGCGGCTGGTTTTTNGGCGGCTGGTTTTTGGGCGGCTGGTTTTTTAGCAGCCGGTTTTTTAGCAGGGGCTTTTTTGGCGGCCTCTTTCTTGGCTGCTGGCTTTTTCGCCGGTGCTTTTTTAGCGGCAGCCTTTTTAGCGGGTGCTTTTTTGNCGGCAGCTTTTTTCGCTGGCTTNTCNTCCACCGCNGCACCNGGCTCTGCCATCAGCGCATCAACNGAAACAGGCGTATCGGTCACATCTGCCATTTCACAGATGAAATCGACGACTTTTTCNTCAAACANCGGCGCTCTGATTTGCGCCATGGCTTCAGGGTTTTTCTGAAAATATTCAAACACTTGCTGTTCTTGTCCCGGAAACTGCTGNACGCGCTNGACNAGGCCCTGATTAAGCTCTTCCTGCGNCACATCAATTTCGTTTTTGCTGCCAACTTCGGCCAGNACGAGGCCGGTGCGAACACGACGCTCGGCAATCTCNTTATATTCGGCGCGCAAATCATCTTCGCTTTCATCAAGGTCNTCCATTTTCTGACCCTGCTGTTCCAATTCGTTNTGGAATTGCTGCC
Source organism: Rhodobiaceae bacterium (assembly GCA_002689195.1). GTDB lineage: Bacteria > Pseudomonadota > Alphaproteobacteria > RS24 > RS24 > UBA7378. The sequence goes on from NZFC01000030.1 coordinate 14,600, forward strand.
AAATCTGTTCAAATTCCAGNGANACCATNGAGGGCGGCAGCTCGAAGCTNTGGCCGTCGCTCAACTGGTCGAGCAGGTCNTTTTTCAAATGCCCGCGCGACATCTNACTATAGTCATTGCCGATCTGGTCACGNATGGCCTCGCGCAGCTTTTCAAGGCTTTCCATGCCNAGCGAGGTTGCAAATTCCTCGNTAATCTCTGCATCTTTGGGCGCGCTGACCTCNTGCACCGTAACCTCGAAAACNCTGGGNTTNCCNGCCAGTTCCGCATTGCCATATTCTTCCGGAAACGACACTTCNACNTCTTTCGTGTCGCCTGCTTTGGTGCCNATAAGCTGGTCTTCGAAGCCGGGAATAAACTGCCCNGACCCCAGTTCCAGTTCAAAGCCNTCGGCCGTGCCNCCTTCAAAAGCNTCCCCGTCAATNCGCCCGATAAAGTCGATTTTGACGCGGTCGCCTTCTTGCGATTTGGCGGTTTTGCCGCGCGGCTCGAAATCCTTNCGCGATGANGCAAGCCGTTCCAGCGCCTCGTCNACCTTTTCTTCATCCACCTCGACCACCGGACGGTTCAGCTTCACGGTTGAAAANTCAATCAGTTCAATGGCCGGAATTATGTCGAAAGCAATGTCGTAAANCAGATCGCCCTCGCCCTGAATAACCGGGTNAANCTCGCNCANCAGCTTAATCTCGGGCTGCATGGCGGGGCGCTCTTCGCGGTCGTTNAGCATTTGCTGGCTGGTTTCGTTCACNGTTTCCTGAATAACCTCGCCCATAAGCTGGGCGCCATAGGTTTTNCGAATATGCGCGGCGGGCACTTTGCCCGGGCGAAACCCTTTCAACTGAANGGTTCCTTTAATGTCTTCGATNCGCGCATCCAGTTTGGCTANCAGATCGGCGGCGGGAANNGTGATTTGCAANTCGCGTGAAAGCCCTTCGGCGCTTANTTCTTTAATATTCATTTTGTCCTCATCGCCGGTTGTTCGCCGGCCGGGTTAGTCCTATCAATTTGTGGTGCGGGCGGAGGGACTTGAACCCCCACGCCTCTCGGCACCAGAACCTAAATCTGGCGCGTCTACCAATTCCGCCACGCCCGC
>NZFC01000031.1 GCA_002689195.1 Rhodobiaceae bacterium
ATAAGCGGCCAGCATATTGCTGCCATCGGGCGTTTGCAGAAAATCTGCGAGATATCTGGCCTTGCCGACAATATCGACAATATCATCGCTGCCGCGCGCAAAAACAGCCGAGACGACNNCGNGGCGCCCNCNTCGCGTTCGCCGNAAGTAAACGGCGCAGCNTTTCGACNAGAANGCNGNGCNGGGNTNGGGCGCANNCCCGCCGGTCGGCTTCGGCNTGGCCGTGCAGGTCAAGCGCCTTTTCAAACACTGGCAGCAGCGGCACATGCGCCTCGCGCTCCAATAGAATACGGATGACGCCCAAGGCCGCGCGGCGCAGCGCATAAGGGTCTTTCGAGCCAGTCGGCTTTTCGTCAATCATCCAGAAGCCCGCCAGCGTGTCGATTTTATCAGCCAGCGCCACCACGCAAGCCTCCGGCGTGGGCGGAATATCATCAGACGGGCCCAGCGGCGCATAATGCGCGCGAATGGCCGCGCCCACACGGGCATCAAGCCCGTCATTATCAGCGTAATAACCGCCCATAATGCCCTGCAATTCGGGAAATTCGTAAACCATGCCCGACACCAAATCAGCCTTGCACAAGCGCGCCGCCATGCCCGCAGATGCAGCCTCGCCACCCAGCATGTCACCCAGCTCAGCGGCCAGTTTTTCCAGCCGCGCGGTTTTTTCCGCCACCGTGCCGAGCCGCGCGTGAAACACGATTTTTTCCAGCGCAGGCAAGCGCGCCTCCAGTGATGTCTTGCGGTCCTGGTCCCAGAAAAACCGACCATCCGACAGGCGCGCGCGCAACACGCGCTCATTGCCAGCAATAATCGCCGCGCCCTGATCGCTCGTCTCGATATTGGCAATGGTTATGAAATACGGCGCGAGCTGGTTTGTTTCGGGGTTTTTGAGCGCAAAATATTTCTGATGCGTCCGCATAACAGACGTTAAAACCTCATCAGGCACATCCATAAACGCATCGTCAATGCGCCCCAGCAACGGCACCGGCCATTCGANCAGTCCGGCGGTTTCATTAACCAGCGCCGGGTCATCGACAAGCGCGCAGTGTTTTTCTTCGGCCAGCCCGCGGGCCGCGCCCTCAATCGCTTGGCCGCGCGCGGATGCCTCGACCATCACCTTGGCCTGCATCAGCGTTTCAACATAATTTGCTGCACTCACCGGCGCGCAAAACTCAGACGCCATAAACCGGTGCCCGCGCACGGTGTTTCCAGCGCGAAGCCCATCGACCTCAAAATCAATAACATCATCGCCAAAACAACAGGTAAGCCCGCGCAAAGGGCGCACCCAGCGCAAACTCCCCGCGCCCCAGCGCATTGATTTCGGCCACGGGAAATTGCGAATAATATNCGGCAGGCCCGCCGCCAAAACCGCGGCGGTGTCTTGGCCGGGCGCGTTTATATCCAGCAAATAATAAGCCCCTTTCGGGTCGTCTTGCACCTGCAAGTCATCCGTCGAGGCCAGATCATTGGCGCGCAAAAACCCCTGCACGGCCTTTTCCGGCGCATCGACCCGCGGGCCTTTTTTCTGCTCGTGCCGNTCCGGTGTCCGCGCGGGCAGGCNAGCGATAATCACCGCCATGCGCTGCGGGGCAACATAAGTGCTTGTCTCGGCTGCATCGACCCCGCACTCGGCCAGAAGTTCCTTGATGAGGCGGGCAAGGTCACTGACCCCGCGCGCCTGCATGCCGGCGGGAATTTCTTCCGAATAAAGTTCCAAGAGAAAATCAGTCATCTTGCTTTTTNCCTTGCACCGTATCGTCAAGCACCGTATCGGCCAGCACCGTATCGGCCAGCCACGCCNCNGCGCAGGCTTTGGCAAGCGCGCGCACGCGACCAATATAGGCTTGGCGTTCGGTAACGCTGATGACGCCNCGCGCATCCAGCAGGTTGAAATTATGGCTGGCTTTCATGCACTGGTCATAGGCTGGCAAGGCCAGCCCACGCGCGACAAGCTGCTGGCATTCGCTTTCGGCATCGTCAAAATGCCGGAACAGAATATCCGTGTTCGCCGCTTCAAAATTATAATGCGAATATTCCACTTCGGCGCGGTGAAACACATCGCCATAGCGCACACCGCCTGCATCCGCCGTGCGACCATTGAAATCAAGCTCGAACCCGTTTTCCACGCCCTGCACATACATTGCCAGACGCTCCAGCCCGTAAGTCAGCTCGCCCGAAACCACCTCACAGTCAATGCCGCCCACTTGCTGAAAATAGGTGAATTGGGAAACTTCCATACCATCGCACCACACTTCCCAGCCCAGCCCCCACGCGCCCAGCGTCGGGCTTTCCCAATCGTCTTCAACGAAACGGATATCGTGCAAGGCCGGGTCAATGCCCAGCACTTGCAGGCTGTCGAGGTAAAGCTGTTGGATATTGTCGGGCGACGGCTTCAAAATCACCTGAAACTGGTAATAGTGCTGAAAGCGGTTTGGGTTTTCGCCATAGCGCCCATCCGTTGGTCGGCGCGAGGGCTGCACATAGGCCGCATTCCATGGCTCCGGCCCAAGCGCGCGCAAAACCGTGGCCGGATGAAACGTGCCCGCACCCATTTCCATGTCATAGGGCTGCAATATCACACAGCCCTGATCGGCCCAATATTGTTGCAGGCTCAATATCAGGTTCTGGAAAGAGTGCTTGGAAGCTTCGTTTGTTTTGGACATGGATTTTTCCCGACGCGGATTTTCCCTGGCGCGCGCGACCGCGAGCCGCGCTATGGCGCGAAATTAAACACCCGTTCCGGCAAAAGCAAGCGCCGCGCCATGGCGCAAGACGGCTTCGGCTTGTTCGCTTGGGTCACCGGCTTCGTTTTGCAGGACAATCGGCGGCAACAACACCAAAGGTGCGCGTGCATCGCGGCGCCCCTGCACCAGCACACGGTGGGCGGCCTCGCCCACGTGCGGGGCGACGGGCTGAACCTGCAAGGCACCCAGCCTGCCGCGCATGGCCGCCAGCAAATCATCCAGTGCTTCGGCGCGGTGAATAAAAGTGACGAGGCCATTGGCTGCGGCCAGCGCGCATGCACACCGCACCCAGTTTTCCAGGCCCGCCGCATCCGTCTGATGCGCGCGTGCGCGGGCTGCATCTTGCACCGGCGGTACCCGGTCGCTTTGGTAAAAGGGCGGATTGGCAACCACATGGTCAAAGCTGTTGGGCTCCAGCCCCAGCGCCGAAAACGGGCCTGCAATGTCGCCCGCAACAAATTTTGCCCGTTCAGCAAATCCGTTAGCCNCGGCATTTTCTTGGGCTAACTGGCACAAGTCAGGGTCTATCTCNACCCCGACAAGCTNTGTTTCCGGCAAACGGGCCAGAATGCACAAACCCACAACCCCTGCTCCGGCGCCCAAATCGCACACTGTTTGCGCCTTTTCGCTANCGACACTGGCGGCCAGCAAAACGGCATCATGCCCGCTGCGGTGGCCGTGGCGCGGCTGGCGAATGGTCAGCCGGTTGCCCAAAAACCCGTCGGCGCTTGCGTCATCACTGTTTGTTTGTGCCTGCATCAATTTGCCCGCCCCTGGCGCGGCGGGTTAGACTTGACCTTTGCGCCGCGCAACGATACGTCAAANCNTGTTATACTCGGTTTTGACATGGCAACTATAATCAATATCAATGCAGACCAGCAAACCACCTCCAACNCGCTGGATGATTTGCACCTTTACTTCGCCGACGACCTGTCTCAGGTCGAGGCCACGCTGTCGGCGCATTTGTCCTCGGCGGCCAGCCTGATACCGGAGGTGAGCGACCATATTATCGGTGCGGGCGGCAAGCGTCTGCGCCCGCTGCTCACGCTATCAGCCGCGCGCNTTGCNGGTTATCAGGGCACCCACCACANNACTATGGCAGCGGCGGTTGAGTTTATGCACACCGCCACGCTTTTGCATGATGATGTGGTTGACGATAGCGACCTTCGGCGCGGCAAGCCGACCGCGCGCAAAATCTGGGGCAATCCGACGAGCGTTCTGGTCGGTGATTTTTTGCTGGGGCAAGCCTTCCGAATGATGGTCGGCGCAGGCAATCTCGCCGCGCTTGATGTTTTATCCAACGCAGCCGCGGTTATCGCCGAAGGCGAAGTGATGCAGCTTGCCGCCATGCGTAATGCCGATATTAGCGAAGACAATTATCTGCGTATTATCGAAGCAAAAACCGCGGCGCTGTTCGCTGCAGCCGCCGAGGTGGGCGGCATCCTCGCCGGTGCATCTACAACCGAAATTGAGGCGTTAAAATCCTACGGCAAAAATCTGGGCATTGCGTTCCAGCTGGTCGACGACGCGCTGGATTATGGCAGCGTCAATCGCGTGCTCGGCAAAAACACCGGCGAAGACTTCCGCGAGGGCAAAGTCACCCTGCCAGTGGTGTTGGCCTATCGGCGTGGCGACCAAACCGGTCGGGCATTTTGGGAACGCGCTATGGCGGCGCAAAACGGCGAGGGCTCTGATTTTGAAGCCGCCTTTGCCGCCGATTTTGAATCGGCGGTTCAGTATCTGCAAGAAACCGGCGCGCTCAAGGACACGGTCGCTCGCGCCGCGCATTTTGGCGAACGCGCCAAAGATGCATTGGCGTTATTTCCGCCCAGCGACATGCGCTCCCTACTGATACAATTGAGCGAGTTCTGCATCGCGCGTGCCTATTAAACAGCTCGCCACGCACCAGTCATCTTTGCGGGCCTTGCGATAAGCGGCGGCGATCTTTTGCCCGTCGCCGACGCGCGCCAGCCCGAAGCAACTGGCCCCGCTACCGCTCATCCCTACGCAAGCCGCACCGCTATCGCGCAAGGCCACCAAACACGCGCCAATTTCGGGCACTTTCTCGATGGCCGGGGCCGCAAGGTCATTGCCTTGTCGGGTTACAAAATCGCACAACTCGCCAAAATCGCTCAAGGCTGGTGGCGGCGACGGTCGTGCCGGTGGCGTGTCATGGCGATTAAGAGCGGCAAAGACCGGGCCCGTAGGCAGCCCAACGCGCGGATTGACCAAAACAATATCGGCCGCTGGCAAATTTTGAAGACGCGTAACATCTGTCCCCGTTCCGGTCATCCAGCAAGGCCCCGGCGCGAGGCAGGCGGGCACATCCGCGCCCAAATCGACCGCTATGCCCACACGCGCGCTATCGGAAACATCCAGGTCAAACAGTCGGGTGACGGCGTTCAGCACGGCGGCTGCATCCGCCGAGCCGCCGCCCAGCCCCCCGGCCACCGGCAAGTTTTTGTGCAGGCAGATATCCGTGACCAGCGGCTTGCCAATATGCGCCTCCAAAGCGCGCAAGGCACGCATGATGAGATTGGTTTCATCGGTTGGCACTATATCTGAGCCCTCAACGCTCAGGCGAGTGGTGGACGCTTTGGCAAGCTCAAGCCTATCGCCGCAGCCCGCGAAGGCCACCAGACTTTCAAGTTCATGGTATCCATCCTCACGCCGACCGGTAATACGCAAGGTGAGATTAACCTTCGCCGGCGCCGTTATCGTCAGCTTTTCGGGCATTTAAATTTCCGTGCCGCCGGTCAGCTCTTCCGGTGAAAGTTCGGGCAGGGCATCGAGCCCCGTCACAATTTTGTTTTCGATTTTCGTAACGTCTTCATCAACCGGATCAAATGCCAGCGCCTTGCGCCATTGATAGCGCGCCTCGACCTCACGGCCCAAACGCCAAAGCACATCGCCCAAATGCTCGGTAATCACCGGATCGGTGGGCTCCAACCGCGAGGCGTGTTCGAGATATCCCAGCGCCTTATCGTGCTGGCCCAGCCGGTAATGCGCCCAGCCCAGACTGTCGACGAAAAAGCCATTTGACGGCTCCTTGCGGACGGCCAGTTCGATAATCGCCAGACCTTCCTGCAAATAAATGCCCTGNTCGATCCAGCTATAGCCTANATAATTCAGCACATGNGGCTCNTCNCCCGATAATTGACGGGCTTTTTGCAAATCCACCTCGGCCATAATCCAATTGCCTTGGCGTTCGCGCGNNATGCCGCGGGCNAANTATAAATGCCAGTGGATTGCGCGCTCGCGCTCGATCANCCCGATGGCTTTGTCATAGGCTTGTTCGGCCTCTTCGAAACGGAAGCGGAAGCGCAACATATCGCCCAGCGCCACCAGCGCCTCAATGTCTTCGGCCGTGTCGGTCATCACCGCATAAAGCACCGATATTGCTTCTTCAACGGCNTCGGCTTCGTTTAGCATTTCCGCGCGCTTGATTTGTGCGGCGCGATACATGGTCTGTTCGGGCGCGATGAGTGCGAAGCGGTCATGCGCCGCCGTCCAGCGTTGGTTGCGGCCAAATATCTCCGCCGTCATGAACATGGCGATATCGCTTTCAGGCTCCAAAAACAGCGCCAAATGCGCGTAGGCCAGTGCCAGTTCAAGGCGGTTTTCGCGNTCCATCACCTCGGCCACGGCAAAAAACGCATAGGCCATTTGCNCGTTCACCGCGCGTGGCAATTCGGGCGCGGGCGCGGAGGCTTCCAGACGCGCCAGCCCAGNCATAATATGCGGATGGGTGANATGCGTGTCGTGATAATCCTGATATAATTTNNGNGCACCGAGCGCATCGCCTTTGCGTTCAAGANAGGCACCATAGGCTTTGACGAAAAAGAAATAGCTCACCCCGCCCGCCCGCGCGCCNGTNTCATAAGCCTCATCAGCNCCTGTNAGNTCGCCGGAAAGTTCCAGCGCGCGCGCCACCTGCAACATNGANATCGGCGTGAACGCCGCAGTGCGGCGCAATTGCGACATGGTGGCCTGNACATCACCATCNCGCGCCTTGGCAACGGCCATCCACAGCCGAATATTCGGCTCTAACAAACGCGCCATCGGGCCTTTATTCATCTTGTCCAGATAACGCCCCGCGCGCGCATAGCGGCCAGCCTCAAAACTGTCTATGGCAAGCAAAAGACCGGCTTGCTGATTGGCCGGCGTCTGCTCGATAAGCTCNCGCGCAATGGTGACCGCTTGGGGNACCTGCCCGCCGACCAGCCGCGTCCGCATGGCATTTTGCAGCAAATCCTTGTCGCGGGGGTCGGTTTCCAGAGCCAGTTCCAGATAGTCACCAGCTTGCACCAGATCATTGCTGCTCATGGCAAATTGGGCCGCAAGATACGCCCCTGCCAGCCCCGGCGTGCGGACAAAATGCGGCGTGCGCGACAGCACAAACGCCCCCAGCGCAACGCCGATGACCAGCGATCCGGCCAGCCCCAACAGTAGGTAATGCCTAAGTTTCATCAAAACTCCTGTTGACCACGAGTTTATCAGGCCACCCCGCAGGTGCAACGGCTGAAAACCTACATATTGGGATAGTTCGGCCCGCCAGCGCCTTCTGGTACAACCCAGTTAATGTTTTGGCTGGGGTCTTTGATATCGCAGGTTTTACAATGCACGCAGTTTTGCGCGTTAATTTGCAGACGCGGGTTTTCGCCCGTTTCCTCGCGAACGATTTCATAGACACCGGCCGGGCAATAGCGTTGCGCGGGCTCATCATATTCGGGCAAATTGACATCCACTGGCACGGACGCATTTTTCAGCGTCAAATGTGCCGGCTGGTCTTCTTCGTGATTTGTCGCCGACAAAAACACCGATGACAGCTTGTCGAACGCGACCTCGCCATCGGGTTTTGGATAATCGACTGGCTTGCACTCATCGGCTTTTTTCATGGCCGCGTGATCCGGCTTGCCGTGCGACATGGTGAACGGCAGACCAATGCCAAGTGTCCGCATCCACATTTCAACACCGCCCAGCGCGGTTCCGAGGAAATTACCAAATTTGGTCAGCAACGGCTTCACATTGCGGACCATTTTCAGTTCTTTTGCCACGCGGCTTTCATCATAGGCTTGCTGATACGCGCTTAATTCGTCATATAAGCGGCCCTCATCCAGAGCTGCAAACGCGGCTTCGGCGGCCATAATGCCGGTTTCCATGGCGTTGTGGCTGCCTTTAATGCGCGGCACATTAACAAAACCCGCCGAGCAACCGATCAGCGCCCCGCCGGGAAATGCCAGCTTCGGCACCGACTGATAACCGCCTTCGGTAATCGCGCGCGCGCCGTATGAAACGCGCTTGCCACCCTCAAGCGTCTGGCGAATGACGGGGTGCATTTTGAAGCGCTGAAACTCGTCATAAGGTGACAGATGCGGGTTTTGGTAATTCAGATGCGTTACAAAGCCGATGGAGACGAAATTGTCGCCGAAATGATAGAGCCAAGAGCCACCGCCGGTTGTGTTGTCCAGCGGCCAGCCCAATGTGTGCTGCACATGGCCGGGTTTATGGTTTTCCGGCGCGACCTGCCACAATTCCTTAATGCCGATGCCGAATTTTTGAAAATCGCTGTCAGCATCCAAATCATATTGCGCGATGGCCGCCTTTGACAGCGACCCGCGCACGCCTTCGGCCAAAAACGTGTATTTCGCGAGCAATTCCATGCCCGGCATCCAGCCNTCTTTTTTCTCGCCNGTTTTCGACACGCCCATATCGCCAGTGGCAACACCGCGCACCGCGCCGTTTTCGTNAAACAGCAATTCGGCTGCGGCGAAACCGGGATAGATCTCCACGCCCATGGCTTCGGCTTGTTCGGCCAGCCAACGCGCNACATTGCCAAGGCTNGCNATGTAATTGCCGTGGTTTTTCATCAAGGGCGGCAAAATGAAGTTTGGCAGCGGCAGCGCACCGGCTGGGCCCAGAAACAAAAAGCGGTCTGAGGTCACTGGCGTTTCAAGTGGCGCGCCNCGCTCTNTCCAATCGGGAAACAGGCGGTTGATGCCCACCGGATCAATCACCGCGCCGGAGAGAATATGNGCNCCGACTTCGGAGCCTTTTTCCAGCACGCAGACCGACACATCTTTGCCGGTTTCTTNNGCCATTTGCTTCAGGCGGATCGCNGCCGACAGGCCCGCAGGACCAGCNCCCACAATCACCACATCATATTCCATGCCCTCGCGCTCTTCNGGAGCCAGCGCCCAGCCCTGTCNGGCATTGACCTGATTGACAGGTAATTCAGTCATCACAAACCTCTTAAATTCNATATACNGATACAATTTACCACAAACAGCCGCACCCGCCAAAGAANGCTAAAGTTACGCGGGCACTAGCAAAACTGCAATGTGTGGCCCCTGCGACCCAATGTCATGCTATTGTGANANNCGAAAGTGATTCGCCTNTAAGGGGNAGTTCCGGTAAANACTGNCGCGTGCCTANAGGCTTGGGGAACTCANGGGTANTGTTTACCCGTTCGACACATGCAACTTGAACGTCCAGAAATTNTTGATCTTTTGAAGTTTCACATCGANGCAGATTGCGCCGATGTTCTGGACGACGTGCCNGTAAATCATTTTGCCGAACCCGAATTTGCACCACCCGAACCGGTCACATCTGAGGCTTCCCCACCCTATAGCGGCCTGCAAGAAAGCGCGGGCGCACTTGCGACCCCNGCTTCTCCGGCNTCTNCCGCTGTTACAAGCGGGGTTACGTCAAGCGTTGTCGCCGCNCAAATCAACACNGCCGCGACCCAAAATGGCGCTNCTGGCGATGGCGCAANACTGGCAAAAAACGCCACAACGCTGGACGCGCTGGCCGCCGCGCTCGATAGTTTTGAGGGCTGCGGCTTGAAGAAAACTGCGAAATCNACGGTGTTTTCGGACGGGGTNAGCTCGGCCCGCGTCATGCTGGTTGGGGAAGCTCCAGGCCAGGATGAAGACCGCTCCGGCAAGCCCTTTGTCGGGCGCAGCGGNCAATTGCTNGANGCGATGATGGCGACCATTGGGCTATCGCGAGACACGAACCTTTATNTTGCCAATGTCATTGCGTGGCGGCCGCCGGGCAATCGTGCGCCCTCGNTTGACGAATTGGAAATTTGCAAACCNTTTATTCTGCGCCAGATTGAACTGGCCGCNCCCGAAATTATTGTNCTGGTGGGTGGCACCTCGGCNAAAACGCTGTTGAACACTGANACTGGCATCACGCGGNTGCGCGGCAAATGGCAAACGCTTGAAATTGGCGGGCGCGCCATTCCAGCATTGCCGTTTTTTCATCCCGCNTATGTGCTGCGCCGGCCCGAAACCAANGCCGATGTCTGGGCAGATTTATGCGCGCTNAAANAAAAGCTGGACGCGGGCTCATGACGCGCGGGCTTTTATTTGGCGTCGTGTTGGCTNTGGGTTTNGGGCCGCTTGACGCTTCTGCCCTGTCNCCCGAAGACCGACAGGGCTTGCGCCCGCTATCGCGCCCGGATTATGTGCGCCCCGACAAGCCGGAAGATTCCGCGCTTTACCGTGAGATTTTTGCACTGCAGGAAAGTNCCAAATGGAGCCGCGCCGACCNGCTCATCCGGCAAGTNGGCGACCCGCTGCTGATGGGGCATGTGTTGTTTCAACGCTACATGCACCCCACCGCCTATCGCGCCAAATGGACCGAACTGCGCGACTGGNTGAAAAATTATGCCGACCATCCGGGNGCATGGCGNGTTTATAAACTCGCCCAAAANCGCAAACCCCGCGGCATCGCCATGCCCAAGCGNCCGCCNGCGCGCATCTATCATCAAGACAANGCAAGCAGNGCGTCNGCNCTGTTTCAAACCCGCACCAAGCGGCGCATTCGGCGCGAGGTCTATCGCCTGATACGCCGCGAACGCCCGACGCAGGCCCTGAAATATATTTCCGCCAAAGGGCAGGACCGCCGTTTGAAGGCGGCTGAAACCGATTTTNTAAAATCGCTGATTGCNCGCAGCTATTACATTGAAGGCAAAATCGCCTCATCGCTGAAACTNGCGCAAGAAGCCACCCGCAGCCGGGCNCGCGTGCCGATGTCAGACTGGCATGCGGGGCTGGCCGCCTGGCGGCTGGGCAAATCTGAACTGGCGACCGAGCATTTCGCGCGCCTTACCGATACCACGACCATCAGCGCCCAATTGCGCGCGCGCGCCGCCTACTGGACCGCGCGGGGCCTCCGCAAAGCAGGCAAAATCAGCGAAGGCGAGCCTTATTTCAAAATCGCTGCCGAATCCGGCCCGTATTTTTACGCCCTGCTTGGCATGCAGCAAGTCACCGGACAAATGCAAATCAACTGGCAAAAAGCCATGCGCCGCGACGCCAGCATTTTTGCGACCCATCCGGTCTTGCGCCGCGCCGAAGCCCTGCGCGCGGCCAGCCAAGGCGAGTTAGCCGAATTGGAGCTGTTATATTTGCAAGAGCGCCTATCCGAGCCCGAAGCGCGCTCCATGCTGGCCTATGCGGAAGAAAATGCCTATCCGGCTGTGCAACTCGCACTGGCCCAACGCCTCGGCCTGCAGATCAAGGGCAGCGTGCCGCTGACCGTGCTGGACAGCAGCTACCCGACCTTGCCGCAACAGGCCGAAACGAACGTCGACCAAGCGATTTTGCTGGCGCTTGTTCGCCAGGAAAGCCGCTTTAAGGCGCGCGCCAAATCATCCGCCGGGGCGCGCGGCCTGATGCAGATTATGCCGCGCACGGCGGCGTTTATTACCGGCGACCGCCAGCTTGCCTGGCGCAAAGGGCGCGACCGCTTGCTCAAGGCAGACCTCAATTTGGCGATCGGGCAGAAATATCTCACCATGCTGCTGGGCGATGCGTATTTCGACAATAATCTGATTTTTGCGCTCGCCGCCTATAATGCCGGGCCCGGCACATTGCGCCGTTGGCGGCGCGAACTGGACGGGGTCGAAGACCCGCTCTTGTTCATTGAAAGCATGTCGGCCGGTGAAACCCGCAAATATGTGCAAAAAGTCATGGCGAATATGTGGGTCTACCGACATAAATTCGGGCAGGAGCCGGTCAGCCTACGCATATTGGCGGCAGAAAGCTGGCCGCTTTATGTGCCGCAAGACCAGCGCGCGCGCCTGATGCCCGCCAGCATCAACAATTAACCGGAAGTTATTGCAGCCGGTCTTTTAATTCGGAAATATTTTGCTCGATAAGCGTGTTGGCTTGTTGCGCGCTCATGCCGCTTTCAATGAGATGGGCGGCGGCATCGACAGCCAGACGGGTAATGGCCGCGCGCACCTCGCCGACCAGTTGTTCTTCGGCGCGGGCGATTTTGCTTTCGGCCTGCTGGGTGCGGCGCTCAAGCGAGGCCTGCATGGCAATGCGGGCTTCTTCGGCCAGACGTTGGGCCGTTTCGCGCGCTTCCGTCACAATTTCTTCGGCCTGTTGTTCGGCAGATTTGCGCCGTTCTTCATAATCTGCAAGCAGCGCTTCGGCCTCTTCACGAAGCTTGCGGGCTTGGGCTAGCTCGTCGGCAATCTCGGCCGATTTTGCGTCCAGCGCACCCAGCAAACGCTGCGGCAATTTCAGATATAAAAACGCCCCGATAACGGTGACAAAGGCCAGCGCGACAAAAAAGGATTCATCAAACATCGGCGTCACCCTTCTTGCGCGGCCTTGAGTGCCGCATCAATTTCGCTGTCACCCGGCGCACCCAGACCGACGGCCTGCATCACATCGCCGACAACATCGCGCGCCGCCGCATCAAGACCGGCAAGCGCAGTATCGCGTGCGGCTTTTAGCGCCGCATCGGCTTTTTGTGCTTCCTCGGCGAGGCGGGCATCCAGTTCGGCTTTTTGCCGGTCGGTTTCGGCCTGAATTTCAGCCCGCATGTCTTGTGCCAAAGCCAGCGCATTGTTGCGCGCCTGCTGGAGAGCCGCATCATAGGCCGCTAATGCGGCTTGTGCATCCGCGCGCAGGCTTTCAGCAGATTCCAAATCGGCGTCAATATGGCCTTGGCGGGTCGCCAGCGTGCGCGTGATGCGCGGCAAAACGAGCACGGACAAGACCAGCAACATGGTGCCGAAACAAACGGCAAGCCAAAAAAGCTGGGACGGGAAACTGGCAGGGTCAAGCTGCGGCATGATGCACTCCTAGGGCTTCAAGCACCAAAAGGTCGCGGGCGGNATTGNTCGGCTCANACCACAAACAGCAGGATGAGCGCNATAATCAGACCGAAAAGACCTGTAGCTTCTGCCAGTGCAAAGCCCAGCAGCAGGTTCGGAAACTGGCTNTGCGCCGCTGACGGGTTACGCAAGGCACCAGCCAGATAATTACCGAAAATNGTTCCGATGCTGATACCGGCACCGGCAAGGGCGATACATGCGATACCTGCGCCAATGTATTTTGCTGCTTCTGCTTCCATGAGATAATCCTCCAAAAATGCCCGCGGGCGTTAAGTTAAGTTTCTGTTAGTGATCCATGTGGATGGCTTCGTTGAGATAAATGCANGTCAAAATCGTAAANACATAAGCCTGCAGNCCAGCNATNAGCAATTCCAGACCGGTAAAGGCGACCATCAGCGCAAACGGCGCAATNGCCAGCGGTGCCAGCCCNGCTGAACTCAGNCCAACAACAAAGCCGCCGAAAATTTTAAGCATTGTATGACCGGCCATCATATTGCCGAACAAACGCACCGACAGGCTGACCGGGCGGGTCAGATAGGAAATCAATTCGATAANCACCAGCAAGGGCATCAATANGAGGGGAATGCCCGACGGCACAAAAAGTTTCAAAAAGCCGATGCCGTGGCGCGCAAAGCCGACCAGCGTGACCAGCATGAACACGNTCGCGGCCAGCGCGAAAGTGACAATCAGATGGCTGGTGACGGTAAAGCTATACGGCAACATGCCGAGCATNTTGCAGAACAAAATGAACATAAACAGCGAGAAGATGAACGGNAAATAGCGCATGCCCTCAGTGCCGATATTTTCCTGNATCATATCGGCGANGAATTTATAAGCCATCTCGCCCATTAANTGCAGGCGCCCGGGCACCAATGCTGACCGGCTTGAGGCAGCCAGCATGAACGAGCCGATAAGACCNACNGCAATAACCATCCACAGCGATGAGTTGGTGAAAGAAGTGTCGATACCNGCGACAGATGGCANCTCGATAATGGGGTGCACCTCGAACTGGTGCATCGGATCCAAACCGGCGCCACCTTCAGCGTTTTTACTGCCAGCCACGCTCTACTCCTCTTGGTCGGGCTCCCGCGCGGTGCCCGCTGCGTTTTGATCCAGAGATCGGCGCATTTCATTCACCGTCCGGACAGAATTTACAACCCCGGCAATCATACCGAGAAAAAGTAGTATCAGCAGGAAAGCCGGAGCCGTGCCGAACCATTTGTCCATCCACCAGCCCACAAAACCGCCGACTCCGATACCCGCCAGCATCTCAATGGTGAACCGATAGGCCAACCCTAGCATGCTGGCATGACCTCGGTTCTTTTCGACCGGCTGCTGCCTGCCTCTGGTTTCCGCTATTCGCGCCGCCAAATCATCCAGCGCATCGCGCTTGTCAGACGGTGGAGGCTGGGGGTCGCGCGCACCTGTCACGCCGCCCACCAACCGGCAAAACCCAGCTCCCAGATTGGGGGCACACTACTTACTGGCTTGTGGAATGTCAAGCGACGATACCCCATCTAACCTGTTGATTTATATGTATCTTCTTCTTTTCCAGCGTTTTTGTCGCGGCCATTTTCAGCAAATTGTTCGGCTGTCGTTAAATCCACCGAAATCAGCTGGCTAACACCGCGTTCCTGCATGGTTACACCGAACAAACGATCCACCCGCGCCATGGTCAGCGCGTGGTGGGTAATCAGCAAAAACCGCGTTCCCGTCTCATCGGCAATTTCGCGCACCAGATTGCAAAACCGCTCGACATTGGCATCATCAAGCGGCGCGTCAACCTCGTCGAGCACGCAAATTGGCGACGGGTTGGTCAAAAACACCGCGAAAATCATAGCCATGGCAGTCAGCGCCTGCTCGCCACCCGACAATAGCGACATCACTTGCGGCTTTTTGCCGGGCGGGTGGGCAATGATTTCAAGCCCCGCCTCAAGCGGGTCATCGCTCTCGCTCAGTTCAAGGCGTGCCGACCCGCCGCCGAAAAGCTGCGTGAACAGACGCCCGAAATGTCCGTTCACCGTGTCGAAAGCGGCCAGCAGCCGCTGGCGACCCTCGCGGTTAAGCTGCCCGATGCCGTGGCGCAATTTGTTAATGGCCGCGGCCAGTTCGTCGCGCTCGCCCGNCATGGTTTCAATTTTTTGTTTAATNTNGTCGGCTTCTTCCTCNGCGCGCAANTTCACCCCGCCCAGATTTTCGCGCTCGCGGCGCAATTTTTCCAGCTTGGCTTCAACGCCTTCTGCATCCGGNAGAGCATCCTCCNGGCCAATNCCAGCAAGCTCGGCCGCCTCTTCGGGCGCGATTTGCAAGGCTTCGCGAATGCGCGTGGCGGCTTNTTCAGCCCNCGNGTTATTGGCTTCTTGCGTTGCTTCGAGCCGCGCCAGTTTTTCGCGCGCCTCGGCCACGGTTCCTTCGCAGGCGCGCAANGTTTTATCCGCCGCAGCTTGGGNGGTTTCGGCCTCGGCCAGTTCGTCAGCCGCCGTCTGGCGGCGCNCTTCGGCTTGGCNCACGNCATCTGCCAGCTTTGCGCGNCGTTCGGCNAGCGCTTCNGGAATGGCTGTGAATTTTTCTTTTTCGGCTAGATTTTCGCCGCGNCGGTTTTCCAGTGCCGAAACCTGACTGCGTGCAGCTTCGGCGCGTTNNTGCCATGAGGCTTGGTCTTGCTGCACGCGGGCAAGTTGCTGCTCGCGCGNTTGGCGCTGGNTGTAAAACCCGTCAAACCGCGCGCGCGCCTCAGCCAGAAGGTTGCGCTTGTCAACGACACACCCACNCAGCCCGTCCATGTCTTCCAGATCNCGCGCTTCANTTGCCAATGCCTTCAACGCTTCGTCCGTTGNCTTGCGCGCCGCCTCTAACTCGGCCATATCAGCCTGAATNCGCGCCTCGCTTGTATCAAGCGCCTGCAATTTCGCCTGGTCGGTGGCGGCACCGGCTTCGGCTTGCGCCAATTGCTGCTGGCCGACGGAAACCGCGTTCTGGGCATCCTGCGCGGCGATACGNTCGGCCTCATGGCGNTCTTTCAGGCCGGCATGTTGCGTTTCGATCTCTTCNAGNGCCNATGCGNTTTGGTGTGCTTTTGCTTCCGCCGCNTCGCGGGCGGCGGCCAGTTCATCCAAGCGGTTGCGCTGGGCAANGCGCGTGGCCGCAGCACTGGGCGCATCAGCCGCTGCNGCAAAACCGTCCCAACGCCACACATCGCCCTCGCGCGAAACNAGCCGCTGGCCCGGCAATAATTGTTTTTGCAATGTCGCCCCTTGCGCGCGCTCGACAATCCCGACTTGCGACAAGCGCCGCAATAAAAGTTGCGAACCGGTAACATGCGCCGCCAGTGCCTCAACGCCTGCGGGCAAATCTTGCCCGACGCGCTCGCTGCCAAAATCGCGCCAATGCGACGGGGCTTGCGTATCCGATGAGGCTTCCAGATCATCACCGATCGCTGCGCCCAAAGCCATTTCAAATCCGGCAGCGACCTCAACCTTGTCGACCAGCGCCGGATAGCGCGCATCATCNGCACTGGCAAACAATGCCGATAGAGCCGTAACCTCGCCGACCAGCCGGTTCAAATCCGCGCGCGCTTCTTCTGCCGGTGNCGNGGCCGCCTGACGCNGTGCATCGCATTCGGACAGTTCCTCGCCCGTGGCTTCAAAGCCTGCGCGTGCGGTTTCGTATACGGATATCAGCTCGTCCAGCTCGGCTTGGCGCGCCGACAAATCAATATCNGCATACATATTGTTTTCAATGTCGCTGCGCGCCTGCAATGATTTNGCTCGGTCNGTTTCCANCTTTGCCTGACGCACCGCCGTTTCTTTCAGCCGCATCTCGCAAGCCTGACGCCGCGCCGCCTGATCTGCCATCGCCCGATTTGCCGCCTCCAGCNGCGCCTCGGCATCAGCCAGCACTTGCGCGGCTGTGTCCATATCGGCGCGCGCTTCGGCCTCCATTTCNGCTTCATCGGCGCTTGCCGCATTGNTGATGGCCGCTTTTTCTTCCGCCAATGCCGTTTCCTGCGCGGCGGCGTCTTGCAGCACATGTTCTTCNCGCNCCATGTCTTGAGCAATGGTCGCAAGCTGGGTTTCAAGCCGCGCCACCATTTCCTGCGCGCGCTGGGCTTCGGCTTCGAGCCCTTCTTGCTCCAGCAACACATGACGCAAGGCTGCCGCAGCTTCGGCCTCGCTTTCGCGCAAGGCTGGCAGGCGTTCATGCGCGGCGGCTTGGGCAACATTGGCAGNGGTCGCGTCTTGCGTGGCCGCACTAACTTGCGCGCCCGCCGTGACAAGCTGGGCGGCGGNTTCTTCAACCATCACGCATGCCTGATGCCAGCGAATATGCAGCGCGGTCGCTTCGACGCCGCGAATTTGTCCGGAAATATTTTTATACCGGCTGGCCTGACGCGCTTGGCGCTTCAACTGCCGAAATTCGGTTTCANGCGTTTGTAGGGCATCGTCTACTTTTTCGAGATTGTTTTCCGCCGCGCGCAAGCGCAACTCAGCCTCGTGGCGGCGCGAATGCAAGCCCGAAATGCCCGCCGCTTCTTCCAAAATCATGCGCCGCGCTTCGGGCNTGGCGTTAATCAATTCGCCGATTTGCCCCTGCCGCACCAGTGAGGTTGAGCGCGCGCCGGTCGANGCGTCGGCAAAGAGCAACTGCACATCGCGCGCGCGCACATCGCGGCTATTAATGCGATAGGCCGAGCCNGCATCGCGCTCAATGCGCCGGACAATTTCCAGTTCTTCCGCATCATTATATTCAGCCGGTGCGGTGCGGTTTTCATTGTCCAGAAACAAAANCACTTCGGCATGATTGCGTGCCGGACGCNCANTGGTNCCCGCAAAAATGACATCTTCCATGCCAGAGCCACGCATTGATTTATACGATGTCTCNCCCATCACCCAGCGCAGGGCTTCGAGCAAATTGGACTTGCCGCACCCATTGGGGCCGACAACGCCGGTGACGCCCGGCAAAATATCCAGATCGACCGGTTCAACGAAGGACTTAAATCCTGACAGACGTAGGCGNTTGAACTGCATGGCGGCCTTNTCTAATTATCCGTGTCCGGAAGCAGGGGAATNAAAACCTCCTCGAACACTTCCAGCGGCTGGTTGCCCTCAAGTTTCTCGCCATTGACGAAAAACGTAGGCGTCGAACGCACATTGAGTTTTTCCGCCGCCGCGGTCTGCATGCCNCGAATGGCGGCCAGCACGCTTTCGTCTTTCAGGCAGACAATATAGTCGTCTTCCGACAGACCGGCTTGTTTGGCAATTTTCTGCAATTCGGCGGACGGGTCTTGCGAGGCAATCCACATGCCNTGGCGCGCGAACAAAATGTCGATAAACGCCACACGCGCAACNGGCGACACGCATTGCGCGAGCATGGCCCCCGCCATGGCATAAGGGTCGAGCGGGAACGGGCGGAACTTGATGAGCACCTGTCCGGTATCGACGTATTTTTCTTTGAGCGCAGGCAGTGTTTCGGTGTGAAACGCAGCGCAATGCGGGCATGTCAGCGANGAATATTCGACAATGGTAATCGGTGCTGCCGGNTCGCCCAGTGTCAGTTCGCCCAANGGATTGGGCGTGGCGAGCGGGTCACCGTCAGAAGNCGCTGCCAGCGGAGCGGCNAGCTCGGCGGCATCCATTTCGGCANCGCTCATCGCGTTATCNGGGCTTGCGCCCATATTAAGATAAAATANAGCANCAGCAATGACTGCCAGACCNGCGAGTATCGCAATGACAACTTGATTTTGTTTTGGCACGGTCAACTCCCGAATCGTGTCTTTCATGCCCAGTATATAGGAGCGCGGTGGNAACACGCCTTTTCAAGCCACACGGACAGCGAATGCCTGTGGAAAACTAATACCCTCAATTAAGGCCCGCTAGGGTTTANGCTGCCGCGCAATCTGCGCGCCCAGCCGTGCCAGTGCCGATTGCAAGCGGCCCGGCTTCAGANCCTCCAGCGAAGCGCGCGCCGCCTCAATCTCGTCTTTGCCAAGCGGCGCTCGGCCCCGCGATTTGCCAGTTAGCGGCAGNGGCCCCTGCACGATATGTAANCGCGCCAGTGTGCCAGCCCCAAAATGCGCGTTGATGCGCTCGATAATCTGCGGGGCCATATGTTGCACCTCCAACGCCATCGCNCCCTCAACACGCACGGTCAGCACCGAGCCTTCGGGCCCACCGCGGCGAATTCTATCGGGCTGGCTCAGCGCGGCAAGTTCCGGCCCGACAATGGCCGACCAGTGAGCGAGCAGGTCAATTTTGCCAAACCCGCGCCTTTTGAGCGCCGGACTGAGCACGCGGTCGAGCAGAACACCNACTTGGCGACCCTGAAAGCCGCGCGCGGGCTGGGTCGGTGGCACCGACCTGCGAAACCGGAGNTTATCTTTTGGCATCTGACCTGTTTGGCTCCGTGTGGTTTATGCATTAGTTTATCACGGGTGAGTGCAACACCGACATCGAAATTACTGNGNTGGTATGACAAAAACCGCCGCGTGCTGGCGTGGCGCGCCCTGCCCGGGCNAAGCCCGAACCCCTATCATGTGTGGTTGTCGGAAATCATGCTGCAACAGACAACGGTTGCAACAGTTCGGGCATATTTTCAAAAATTTATCNATATCTGGCCGACCTTNCCNGATCTNGCGGCGGCTGAANACGACACGGTCATGGCGGCATGGGCCGGGCTTGGCTATTACGCGCGCGCGCGCAATTTGTTGAAATGCGCCCGCATTGTCGTTTCCACGCATAATGGCGCGTTTCCGTCGACGGAAGACGAATTGCGCGAACTGCCCGGCATTGGCCCTTATACGGCCGCGGCCATTGCCGCTATTGCCTTCAACCAACCANCCGCGCCGGTAGACGGCAATATTGAGCGTGTGTTGTCGNGGCTAAACGCCGATGCCACGCCCCTGCCAGCGTTAAAGGCGCGCATTAAACNCGCCAATACCGCAATGGTGCCGCAAGCGNGCCCCGGCGATTTCGCGCAAGCCATGATGGATTTGGGCGCAACNATATGCACNCCAAANCNCCCCAATTGTGCGGTGTGCCCGTGGCGCGACCCNTGTCAGGCGCGCGCGCAAGGCANTCANGAAACCCTGCCACGACGCGCNCCCAAAACCCCCAAGCCGCAACGCAGNGGCACGGTTTTTTNGCTGGAAAACGCGCGCAAAGATGTGCTGATGGCGCGGCGTCCTGATAAAGGATTGCTGGGCGGCATGTTGATGTTTCCCTCGNAAGGCTGGGACANAAACAATGACACGCAATTGCCGCAGCTGNTTCCCGATGGCTGGACGCCATTAAGCGGCGANGTGGCGCATGTGTTCACGCATTTCCGCCTCAACTTGAAACTGGTCGCACAAANCGCGCCGAAGGGTTTCCGCAAACCTGCGGGCTATGAATGGGTCAACCCGCGCGATTTTCCCGATCGCGCCCTGCCCAGCGTTATGCGTAAAGTGGCGATGCAGGTTCTAGAAGAAACCCCGAAGCGCCGCGCCTGAATTATTCAGGCATCNTCGCGGCGAATTTTTTGCCGCAAATCATCAATNGGCACCAGCGTGTCGCCGTCTGCGACATGCCAGAACGTCCAGCCATTGCAGCTTGGCGCGCCTTGGGCGGCGGCACCCATTTTATGAATAGAGCCGGTTNGCCCTGCGCGCTGTGCGCCCTTTCCCGCCCCCAATTTGAGGCTNCCATCGGCGCGCACACGCGCCTGCACTTTGCGGGCCGGGCCGAAGAGCCGCGTGCCCGGTTTCAACATGCCGCTTTCGACCAGCGCACCAAACGGAATGCGTTTTTGCTGTTTGGCGCTTTGCACCACTTCAAGGCTTTCATCATCCAGCNGCNGGATTTCGCCGATGCGCGCCGTTGCCGCCTGCACATAGGCNGCATCGCTTTCAATGCCGATGAAATGACGCCCCAGTTTTCGNGCAACCGCGCCCGTCGTGCCAGTTCCAAAAAACGGGTCGAGCACTACATCGCCCGGATTGGTCGAGGCCAGCAACACGCGGTTCAAAAGCATTTCGGGCTTTTGGGTCGGATGCAGTTTCGCGCCATCTTCGCCCTTCAAGCGNTCGCCGCCATTGCAGATCGGCANNACCCAGTCAGAGCGCATCTGCACATCATCATTGAGCGTTTTCATGGCCTGATANTTGAAGGTGTAGCCGGTGGNATTTTCATCNCGCGCCGCCCAAATNAGCGTTTCATGGGCGTTGGTGAANCGCGTGCCTCTGAAATTCGGCATCGGATTGGATTTNCGCCAGATGATGTCGTTCAGCACCCAAAAGCCCAAATCCTGCAACGCCGTGCCNACGCGNAAAATATTATGATAGCTGCCAATCACCCATAATGTGCCGGTGGGTTTCANCACACGCTTTGCTTCNGCGAGCCAGGCGCGGGTAAATGCNTCATAGGCGGCAAAGCTGTCAAATTGGTCCCAAGCGTCCGTAACGGCATCGACTTTGGATTGGTCGGGCCGGTGCAACTCGCCGCGTAATTGCAAATTATATGGCGGATCAGCGAAAACCAGATCGACGCTTGCCGAGGGCAGCGCCCGCAGATGCGTCAGACAATCGCCTTCTAAAATTTGGTCGGGACTCAAGGGGTTACGGNNCATTCTCGCGACAATGAGTCATCGCGAGTCCGGCGTCAAATATTAATTAGGAGCGNTGNTATTTATCCACATTTTGTCCACACAAGGCCCCCCNATTTTGGCTCAAGCAGGCGACGAATGGGCGCGAAGGTGCGGCGGTGTTCGGGCGACACACCTTGCGCGGCAAGGCCGGCGNGATGGGCGGGCACNCCATAGCCCTTATTCTGCGCCCAGTGATAGCCCGGATATTNCGCGTCAAGGGCCACCATCATCTCGTCGCGTGTGTGCTTGGCGATAATGGACGCCGCCGCGATGGAGGGCGCACGCGCGTCACCGCCAATCACCGCCTCGGCTGAATGCGACCAGTCCGGCNGGCGATTNCCATCAACGAGNATATGATNGGGCGTTTGCGCCAGTTCTGCCACAGCGCGCGCCATGGCACGCANACTGGCAACCAGAATATTCGANGCGTCGATTTCTGCCGCCGTTGCAATGCCAAGCCCCGTGGCCGCATCCTGCCGAATGCGCGCGCATAGGCGGGCGCGTTGTTCGGCGCTNAGTTTTTTACTGTCATTGAGGCNGTCCCACGCATAGCNTTCGGGCAAAATGACCGCCGCGGCGACTACCGGCCCGGCCCAACAGCCGCGACCGGCTTCGTCTACACCGGCGATTTTTTGGCGCGGCCATCCGGCACGGCGTTCNAATTCCGGGCTCAAGCCCTGTTTTAAGTCAGGGCTCATNNCGCTGCCCTATTCAGCNGCACGGACCTGCTTTTTTTCCGTTNGCCGATAACGCAGAACTGGCTGGCGCGCGGCGCGGGTTTCATCCAGCCGCTTGGTGGGTGCCAGTTGTGGCGCGGTTGTGAACCGCTCGGTATCGCCGGCCTTTGCCGAGGCCACCAGATCGCGCAAAGTGGCAATGAACAAATCCAGNGAGGCTTTGCTTTCCGTCTCGGTCGGTTCAATCAGCATGGCACCGTGCACGACCAGCGGGAAATACATGGTCATCGGGTGATAGCCTTCGTCAATCATGGCCTTGGCAAAATCCAGTGTTTCGACACCGGTATCTTTCAAAAAGCTGTCGTCGAACAAGGCCTCATGCATGCACGGCCCCGCATAAGGCGCGCTCATCGTGNCGCCAAGTTCGGCCATGATGTAATTGGCATTGAGCACGGCATCATCGGCCACTTGNCGCAGCCCGTCNGCGCCATGGCTCATCATATAAGCCAGCGCGCGNACGAACATGCCCATTTGCCCGTGAAAAGCGACCATGCGTCCAAACGGCATATCCGGTGNTTGGGCACNATGCTCAACAAGTTCCANACCGGACGCGCCTGCAACCACACGNGGCAAGGGCGCAAAACNGGCCAGCCGNTCAGACAACACTGTCGGGCCCGCACCGGGGCCGCCGCCGCCATGCGGTGTGGAAAATGTTTTGTGCAGATTAATGTGCATGGCATCAACGCCCAGATCNCCGGGGCGCACACGCCCGACAATGGCGTTAAAATTAGCCCCGTCGCAGTAGAAATAGCCGCCCACCTCATGCACCGCATCGGCAATGGCGATAATATCNCGCTCAAACAGTCCGCATGTGTTCGGNTTGGTCAGCATAATGGCGGCAACGTCATCGCCGAGCTTGTCGCGAAACGCNGCCAGATCNACNCGCCCGTCATCGCTGGCGGGAATTTCATCAACGCTGAAACCCAAAAGTGCCGCCGTCGCCGGATTTGTGCCATGGGCCGATTCCGGCACCAGCACCCGCGTGCGCCGGTCTATCTCGCCGCGCGCTTCAATTGCAGCGCGCACGGCCATCATGCCGCACAGTTCACCATGCGCGCCAGCCTTGGGCGACAGNGCCACCTCNGGCATGCCGGTCAGGGTTTTCAGCCAATGCGCCAGCTCATCCATCAGCGCCAACGCGCCCTGCACGGTGGAAACCGNCTGCAAGGGGTGNNTATCNGCAAAGCCCGGCAGCCNCGCCATTTTCTCATTGAGGCGCGGATTGTGTTTCATCGTGCACGAGCCCAGCGGATAAAGCCCCATGTCGATCGCATGGTTTTTCTGGCTCAGCCGCACATAATGGCGCATGGCTTGTGGTTCAGACAGGCCGGGCAGGGCAACCGCGTCGCGGGTGATACCGCCAAGCCGGTCATGCAGCCCGCGCAAGGGTGCCAGATCGACGCCGCTTCTGTCGCGCGCGCCTATTTCAAAAATCAGGTCTTCGCGCAATTCAAGGCCGCGATTGCCGGTGAATGTGGTCTTCTCGCTCATGACAACACCTCCTCGAGTGCCGCAGCATAGGCGGCTATATCTTCGGCGGCGCATGTTTCGGTCGCCGCCACCAGTAAATAATTTTCAAAACCCCCATCGGGTATCAGCCGCGATACCGGCACCCCGCCCAGCACGCCGCGCGCGGCCAAAGCTTCGACCACCGTGTCGGCGGGCTGGGGGGAATCGAGGGGGAAATCGTTTAAAAATGTGGTCTTCTCGCTCATGACAACACCTCCTCGAGTGCCGCAGCATAGGC
>NZFC01000032.1 GCA_002689195.1 Rhodobiaceae bacterium
TCCATTTGGATCATTTACGCCAACTGTCGCGTATAGAGGGTTGTAAGCGGCCGCAGCACCCGCCGCAAGGTTACCCTGCGCAAGGCCAGCCATTCCAACGGCCCATGCACCCCTACCGACGGTAGAAGCGTTATGAGAAGTTGACGTGCCTATCACATTCGGAGTTGTCGTGCTGTAGGATATGTAGGGCAACCTGCTATCCGCTTTTTGATAATAAAGAGCAAACTCGGTCGAATTCAAAAACTCAGAGTAGTAACGCAAAGCAAAACCATAGGACTCGTCGCCCTCATCGTCGGCTCCAGCTAGGATACCTTTGTCACCAGCGGCTATCCGCTCCTGCTCAGCCTGCCCTGTCGTCCACTTTTTAGTTATGTCCACATTAGGGGACGCCGCGCAGGGGTTATATCCAGCGGCAACAACTGCATCAATAATGACCTTATTTGCCGCGCCTTGGGCTGCTCCAGTCCCTGAAGTAATGGCAGCTGACGAGGCGTCGCTATCACAAACAAAGGCCGGCCCAGATCCGTATCCGCCGCCAATAAAATATTGCCCGCCATTACCATTATTGGTGCCCATAACAAAAGTGTCACTTGGGCCAAAGAGCGTTCCGCCCGCATCCAGCTTGAATTCATCCCAGCCACCATAATAGGCTTCAAGGGTGAGGTCGTTAGTTATAGCAAGAGAACCATAGATCGCTTCGACCGGCAACAGAGCATCTTTGATCTCTGCGCCCGGTCTGCGCAGGGCAGCTACATCAATCGGATTAAAGACCGAGTTACCGCCAGGCACGAAGGTGTTTTCGCCCCAGTTTATCACCTGGCTGCCGACACGAACCATGAAAGGCATGTTAGCCACATCACCATCAACGGTTACAAATGCATCAAGAACGTCAAACGCTCTTCCCGCATTAGTCTCACCCTTGTCAGTTAGATCACCGCGCTCAAACGTGCGGTCCCCCATCAGAGCCAAGTCGTAGTACATCGAAGTGCGCAAAAAGGCAGCGATGTTTCCCGAACGGGTCTCGAAGTCCAATGTCGCTTTAACCGGAGCGCTATTGACGTCGCCCTTGTCAAAGTTCAAACGTCCATCGTCTGAGTTTATCGAACCGTCATGATTAAAAATGTTGCCAGTTACTTGACAAAACCCACCGTAAACAGCAGTTGAGCAATCTCCGGNGGGGTTGGCGATATTAACGTAGGTGTTCAAATCACGCCTGCCACCATTTGACTCAGGTAAATAATCTGAACGCCGGTTATCAGTAAGGGCTGAAATCCCTACACTAACCGTCGTATCTACATTCACCTCGTAACCACCGATATTATAAACCTCGGCGTTTGAAGGCAAAGAGAAAAGACCCAGAGCAATAGCTACCGCCCCAAACCTCCCTGGTTTTGAAATAAAGTTGTGCATTGAGCACCCTCCCTTAAAAATCTGCACGCAACAGCCTCTCCCAGCCAATTGTACGTGACTTGACAATCCGAACAGATTGCCTGCTAAAAATAAGTTAAGTCAAATAAATAATCTTAATTAAGGAGGGGAAAAATTTTATCGGCATGCGTGGTGCAAAAATGCAACACAGTCTGTTTGTGAACATTAAGCGGCAAATCGCTGGGTGCTTTGCGCTCCAACCCAGCCTGTGGTAAAATTGAGGAATGCCGCTTTAGCTCAGATGGTAGAGCACGTCATTCGTAATGACGGGGCCGCGTGTTCGAGTCACGCAAGCGGCACCACCTGTTGCCATTTCACGTTTTCGCAATTCGGGAAAGGCATCCCGCCTTTAATTCCAGTCTTTATTTAACTTCCAGATGCACTGAACCGAGAGCGCCAAAGTCGGCCTCGTATTTGCCCTTTTCAGCCGGCACAACTTGGCCGCAGGCGCCGGTCATCAAAATCAGGTCAGGCGTCAAATCATAGCCCCGGTCGCGGACTTCCGAGCAGATAAGCCCAGCCGACGAGGACGGGCCGCCGAGCGCGTCTTGCACCCCAGCAGAATTTACAGATGCTCCATTATGCAACAGCGAGATGGCAAGCGCGTCNATTTCCTCTTTCCAAGGCTGAAATTCGCCCAGCACGATAAACTCCGCACCCAAATTGGCGGCCAGTAAATTGGTCGCATTCATATCCGTCGCGCGCGCGAAATTCAACGACACCAATTCCAGCGCCGGCGCGCAGGCAATGGGGCGCCCTTCCAAATCCACCCGGAGCGCGACCTCGCACTCGATCAGCCTTGCGGCCCGAAACGGAACTGCCCAGCCGGAGGCTTGCACCGTCCTCGGAAGAATGCCGCCCAGGAGAAATTCGTCTATGCCGAAAAAAGACTGCGAAGCTGGCGTCGTCATGCCCGCCTTGATGCCCGCCAATCCTTCCGGCGCGCACCGACTGAGCACATCTTGCTGTACGCTATAAGCCTCATCAAGCGTCANGGTCGCATCAAATGCCGGCAATGGCNTGCCCTTCAAAATGGACGAAGCAATGGCCGGTGCGAGTTCATGTGCAAGTTCGGATTTATTCGTCATGTCAATTGCCACCGGTCAGACTATCACTTCGATGAGGTGGGGGCCTTTATTGCCCATGCAATGGGCCATGGCTTGGTTCACCTCATCCACGCTTGAAGCGCGCATGGCGTGAACACCCATACCATTGGCAAGCTGGCACCAATCAAGGGTGGGTCGGCTGAGGTCAAACATATCCAGCGCCTTGGGCCCGACATTTTCGGCGCCCACGCGCATGATCTCGATTTCGAGTATCATGTATTTTCGGTTGCTGAAGATAATGTTCACAACATCGCAATTTTCGCGTGCCTGCGTCCACAGGGCCTGCAATGTATACATGGCCCCGCCATCGCCATGGCCGCAAATTACCTTGCGGTCGGGGCACGCGATCGAGGCNCCCAGAGACAAAGGCAGTCCGATACCGATGCTGCCGCCGGTCAATTGCAGATAATCATGTTGCGGCGCATTGGCGAGAAACATCTCAGAGGCGAGGCCGCTCGTTGTGGCCTCATCGACGACGATGGAATTATCCGGCATGTAATGTGCCATGGCAGCCCAAACCGCAGTAGCGACATCACCGCCGCTTGCCAAATCGGGGCGGATGAGTTCCATTTTGCCCGGCGGGTTTTGCGGCGCCTTAATCTCTTCCGCGACAGCNNCGANGCCGCCAATGGCGTCNTCGGCATGGGTTGCCAATACATATGTCGCGCACCCCTCCGGAACCAGATAATTGGGAATATCGGGATAAGCAAAAAACGAAACCGGTGATTGCGAGCCGACGATAATCAATTGCTCGGTACCTGCAAGCGTCTCGACAATCTGTTCGGCAAAATAGGGCAGTCTTTTAATGCCATAACGCCCGGCTCCGCGTTCGGTGCGCGCGTTGAACGTATCGGCGAAAACTTGCGCGCCGGACTTTGCCGCAATGCGGCTCGCCGCCTCAAGGCCGCGCGCGCGCAAGGCCTGACCCGTCATCAGGATGGACGTTTTTTTGCCATTTGCCAGCAAAGCCGAAATTTTTTCGATAGCGGCGGTAGGGGGCGTTTCCATGCTTGGGGGCTTGCGATAGACGCCATAATCATGCGCGGGCGTCCATGCCGTATCCGCCGGCAAAATGAGCGACGCGATTTGCCCGCCATTGGAATTTGCCGCCCGCACAGCCGCGGCGGCATCATGGCCCACCTCGGCTCCATTGGGGCTCGATTTGATCCATTGCGAAACCGGCGCGGCGAAAGCCTTCACATCCGAGGTGAGAGGCGCCTCCAGCAATTGGTGATAGGTTGCATGGTCGCCGATTATATTGACGACCGGCGAGCGGGCTTTTTTGGCATTGTGCAAATTGGCAAGGCCATTGGCGAGCCCNGGCCCCAGATGCAACAAACTCGCCGCCGGTTTTTCGCTCATGCGGGCATAACCATCGGCGGCACCGGTTGCAACGCCTTCAAACAAAACAAGCACGGCGCGCATATCCGGCTCATGGTCAAGCGCGGCCACAAAATGCATCTCCGATGTGCCCGGATTTGTAAAACAAACCTCGACGTCAGACCGGACAAGCGTTCCGATTAAACTTTGTGCACCGTTCATGGCTTTTCCCCTTAATTTAAGCGCTGTTTGAGCAATTGGTCGCCAGATCACCCGTGACGCGCCCGCGCCGCGCAAGCTTAGTTATTCATACGCATGTGACACGACCCATTGCTGGCGCACTCATGCCCCCCCTGTCAACCGCACCTTGGGGCCGGCCGATAAGTTTGAACCTTAAATGCTCAGATCGCGCGTATTGTAATCGTGAAGCGATCCCCGCGCGGCGTCGTCCCACTTGTAGGACAGTCCTTTTTTGACAAACGGCTTATACTCAAAAGGTGTCTCGTCGGGGAAGCGTTGGCGGCGGGCGTCGATGCCATAGCCGATAACTTCTGAGCGCTTGGCGATCAGCGTTTCGTCGAAAATCTGCACTTCATTATGCGTGCCCGCGCCTCTCACATTGAGAACGGAGCTGCGCCGATGGAAACCCATATTCACCGTAATGCGGGGTTCAAAGCCGGTATTGGCAAAAGACCCGTGCAGCAACTGTCGATTGCATATGATAACGTCACCGGGGTCGCAAACCAGCGGCACGGTTCCCGCAATGCGTTCGCTGCCGGATTCTTCCACAAGCTTGGTGATGTCAATTTTTCCCTGCTTGTGACTGCCCGGCAAAACCCAAACGCCATTTACAGCCGTGCTGCCGTAAACCTGGGCCATGAAATTAAACCCGTGAATGCCGCCGTCAAAATCCGGATTATCCCAATGCGTCGACCCGTCCTGATGCCATGAAACGGCGGCCCCAATACCCGGCTCCTTGATAAACAGGCTTTCATTGAACGGCGCAAAATCTTCACCATTTATTTCTTCGGCAATCTTCAGCAATTGCGGATGCCCGTAAACACGCAGGCATGTCTCCGAAAATTGCAAAGAGCCCAGCAAAAGAAAGGGCGCAAATTCAGGCGCGGTATCGGCGGCTTCCGGCTCATAAAGCTTGACCTGATGGCGGCCATTAGCCAGCGCGGTCCCACCCAGAGGGTCGCCCAACGGTTTCGACCACAGCAAAGTCAACGCCGCACAATCAGCCCCCAGCGCTGGCGAGCCGTCGGCCGCATTGGGTGCCCCCGGGCTGACGGGAAACCGTTTTTTCACTTGCTCAAGGTCTTGCTTGATGTCTTCAATCTCATCTTGCCCAAGCACATTGGTGAACACATAAAATCCGTATGTGTCGTAAGCCTCGACGATATGCGGTGCGAGCGCGCCATCTGCCTCAAAAACAATCGGCCCGCGATTGTCCATTTCAAGCGCCTTGTTTTGCCCGTTGATCAAATATTCGCGCATGGCTTCCGCATCGCTGCCGTAATGCGCGGCGCATGCTTCTATCGACTTTGAAATATCCTGCACCATGGGGCCCTCCTCCATAATCTCTGACAGTTTTTACTAACCATCAAATTTGTATTAAAATAAAAACTGCAAATCAAGCGATTTCTCGCGTATATAATAGTCATGGAAAAACAAAGCCTCGCGCGCGGCCTCGAAACCCGCATCGCCAATAAACACAAGCGCAGAGACCACATAGTTGCATGTGCGGGCAAAATTATTGCCGAAGACGGATTGGAGGCGTTCACCATTGCCCGCTTGGCGGGGCAGGCGGATGTGACAATACCGACCGTTCACAACCTGCTGGGCAAGCGCGCCGATATTTTGGACACGCTTGTGGAAGAGGCCATGTCGGAGGTGATGGCGGCGGCCACGGATTTTGATCCGTCAGATACCATTGCCGCGGTGGAAGGTTTTATTGACGGATTGACACATCTTCTCGCGACGAATGAGCCTTTATACCGCGCCGCCTTCATTGCCGGGGAATGGACGAATTATTTCGAGCATCGGTCGACCACCGGTATTGTGGCCCAGGCCCGCAATCAGGCGCGCTTGATCTGCCAAAATGCCGTCGCCCAAGGCAAGCTGGAAGGGCGCATTGACGAAGAGCAGATCGCGACAAGACTTTTTTCATCGCAACGATTGGCGCGCCTCGATTGGATGCACGGATATATTGATCTGGAAACCTATCGCATACAGGTTCTGACCGGCATGCTCATTACCTTATGCGCCGATGCCACGCCCGATTTCAAAGAAGAATTATTTGCCAAAATCAATACATTGAAATGAGCCGCTTCACGCAAGCGGTGCCATTTCTTCTTTGGAAATCTCTTCACGAGAAACCGGGTCTGAATTTTGTTGCGAATTTTGCGGCGAATTTTGCGGTGCGGGCAGCGCGGTTTCCGTTACATTTTCGTGCCCGCCCTCCTGCCAGACCACCCCGCCCAGCGCGCCGGTGACCGGACATAGAGGTTGCCAGTCATCCAGTCGCAACCCGCGCGCCGTCCACCCGGCTTCGAGCGGGGCATGGCGCGCCTTGTCAAGCCAGACACGCGCGCCCGTTTCATTGCCCTCTTCGGTTTCAATATCGGCCATTAACTGACATAAGCGCCGGTCGGGATTTTCCAGATGGGGCTCCAGNAATTTNCGCGCAAAGCTATANCGCCGCGCCGAACACGCAACGCGGGCGCGNAAAATATGNGCCTCNATATGNGNGCTATGCGCGCGCACCATTTGAGCCGCAAGCCGCAGACGGCTGGCGGCGGGCTGGTCGGCATGGGCGGCCAACCAAGCCTCGCCCAGATGCGGATGGGGCTGGCGCGNCCAAGCATCGCGCAAGGTTTTGCGTGCCTTNCGATGATTGCCCGCGCGCGCCTGCAACTGTGCTTTGAGTGCCGTCGCAGGCACCAGATCAGGCGCGGCTGCGCTGGCCTGTTCGGCTTTTTTGAGCGCCAACCGGCGCGCCTCGGCATTGTCTTCAANCGCTAGCGCTTGGGCGGCTGCCGCATGGATGACCGCGCGNCGGGCNTTTACTTTTTTGCGGCCTGCGCCACTGCGNGCCCATTGCCGCAGCCAGCGCTCGGCCGTATNCCAATCGCTATNCTGCACCGCNAGCNCCATCANNCCTTCAAGCGCCCATGCGGTTTTNGTGTCCTGCGCCAGCGCCCGNTGTGCCAGCGCCTCGGCTTCCGACGGGTTCTGCATGCGCGCCAGATAAAACAGCCCCTCAAGGCCTAGCTTTGACNGCGCNGGATTTTGCGTGTCGCTGGCCATTAGACGATATTTACCCTCNGCGGCAGNGGCGTCCCCCGACAACAAATCGGTTTGCGCGGCAACCAGCAGGGGCAAAGGTTCATGTGGCAATTTGCGGCGCGCCAGATCAACACCGGCGCGCGCACCTTCGGCATCGCCGCGGGCCAGCGCCATTAATGCCTCGGCAAGGGCTTGCGTGCCCATGCGCTGGCGCGCCATGGCACGGCGGGTGTGTAACCGCGCCGGCAGGTGCCAGAAAAATTGNNCCGTTAAAACCACCAATATAAGACCGANNGCGGCAACCAACAGCGCCCCAACNGCGACCGACAGGTCGGTTGCAACATCAAAGCCCATCAGCGTGACNCGCAAGCGCCCCTCCAATCCGGCCACCAGCACAGCGACGGCACTCACGGCTGCCAATANAAATAATGTCAGGAGAAACTTACGCATGGGGCTCTATTCCGGTTCAACATCTGGCNNGGCTTGCNCGCCATAAGCCACATGCACGCGCGCCATGACNGGTGCCAGCNTGCGCCANACCGCCAGATCATCGCGCCAGTCGCGCAAAGCCGACGGCGTGTCGGTTTTGCTTGCAAGTGCTTCAGCAAATATCTCGTCGACCANCCCCAGTGCCACATCGGGGCGGTCGGCAACCAGCGCCTTTAAAATATCNTNTTGCGCGTCGGCGATGCCCGTCAGCGCTTGCGGGCGCACCGCCACCAAACCACCCGCGTGGCGCGACAGCCAAGCCAAAGCCGGTGGCAAGGTTTGCGTCAGTTCCTGGCGGGTTTGCGCGTCACCTTCCAGCAGCACCGAAAGACGCCGCGCCAGATGGCTGGCATCGTAAAACCCCTGCCCCTCATAGCGGCGNAGCGCGGCCATATCNTTTGACGNCAGCCAATCTCGGTCGATATTNCCGAGCAGTTCCTGATANGGGCGGCCGGTGCCGAGNGCCAGNATCAATGCGGCGNGCTGGCCCTGCTGGGTGGCANTGTCGAGGATGGNTGTGTTTGNGGCGTCTGGGGTGGTGGTATTTGCGTCNCGCAATTGGGACAGCGCGGCGGCCAGCTTGCGTTGTGTATAGCTGAGCTTTTCCTCCATGGCTTGCAATTGCGNTTNCAACTGCGCTTGCGAGNCTGCGCTATCAGGNGGGGTATCTTCTGGTTGNGTGGCTTGTTTGGTGNCGGGTGTGGNGTCCGGTGTGATATCGGGCGTGGACNCGCGCTCGGCATTGGTGAAAATACTTTGCGTCACGCCGCTGCCTGTGATGTCAAAAATNATCGCGGTGACAACAGCCGCGAGCAAAAATAATGAAACCAGCAAAAAGCGCGGCCAATGCAGCGGCATTAATAACGCCCCCAGCAGGCGCAAACGGTCGGCCAAAAACGACCCGGCTTGATGGTCAATCACCGGTGGAATTTTGAAATAGCGGCGTGCGCCGCCACGCATGGTCGCCTTGCCATGAGCGGCCTTGTCGCCGGTCGAAGATGTCTCTCCGGAACGTGCCATGTCNCTATAGTGGTGTGATTTCCCGTTTGGCGCAATTCCCGCCTNGCGACCAGCCCCCTAGCAACCAGCCACCTAGCAACCAGCCACCTAACGATTAGCCACTGCATCGAGACAGGCATATATATGTGCGTCATCGGGAAATTCTGCCACATGGGTTTGCGCGCCAGCCGCGCGGGCAATTTCGGCGACCCCCGCTGACAGGCAAAAGGCTTGCGGAAGGCTTGCATCTAGATTTGCGGCCCCCGCCAAGCGATAAAAAATTTCGGCGCTGCGCTTTGAATATAAAATGACACCATCCAGAGCATTGTCGCGCAGTGCGGTCAAAGCCGCTGGCGGCAATTCGGTTGCAGCGCGCGCTTCATACAGCACCGCGCGGCGCGCCTCGCATCCGGCTGCTTTCAGCGTGACGGCCAGATCGCCCGCCTGATCGCGCCCCGATATATGCAGCACCGGCCCTTCCGGGCAATCATCCGTAATGGTTCGGGCCAGCGAGGTGACATCGCCGCCTGCAATATGCACATTTGAAAAGCCAGCCGCGCTAAGCGCCGCTGCCGTTTGCGGGCCGACGCCATAGGCCGGCAAGTGGCGCGCGGGTGCCGCGAAGGGCTGAAACGCGCGCACGCCATTGGCGCTGGTAAAGGCAAGCCCTTTCACCTCCGTCAAGTCGGGGGCGGCATCGGGCTTCGTGGCAATGTCAATGACCGGCGCGCAGATGACGCTGTGCCCGCGCGCTTCCAGTTCGGCGGCCAGCGCCTGCCCGTCTGCGGCGGGGCGCGTGACGAGAAGGCGCATCAGCCGGTCACCAAATGCGGTGCCCGCGCGCGCAAATTGTCGGCAAGCTGGGCACCCGCGGCATAAGCCGCATCAATGTCTGTAAGATCGAACCGGCAAGTATCTTCGACACATTCCGTGCCGTCTTCGGCCAGCAAGCGTCCGTGCAAAAAAGCTGTCTGGGCATTTTCGTCGTCACGAATTGCCAGCGCCGCAATCGGCGTGCGGCACGAGCCGTCCAGACCGGCCAGGAAACTTCGCTCGGCGGTCACGCAAGCGCGCGTCCCGGCGTCATCCAAGGCGGCAAGCCGGGCTATCAAATCGGCATCATCAGCGCGACATTGAACCGCCAGCGCGCCCTGTCCGGCGGCGGGCAGCATAATATTGGGGGCCAGTGCCTGCCAGCCGAGGCCCGCATAGCCCATGCGGTTGAGGCCAGCCATTGCCAGCATTGTGGCCGCCACCCCATCTGGCGACAATTTGCCGAGCCGCGTGCCGATATTGCCGCGCAAGGGCACAATGTCGAGGTCGGGCCGCGCTTGCAAAATCTGCGCCTTGCGCCGCAGGGATGCCGTGCCAACACGCGCGCCATCGGGCAGGTCCGCCAGCGTTGCGTGCGTCGGGCCATCGGGAGAGGCCATGATTAAAATGTCGCGCGCGTCTTCGCGCGGCGGCATGGCGGCGGTCAGCAGGCCCGGGGTTTCGGCTGTCGGCAGGTCTTTCAAACTGTGCACGGCCAGATCAATCGAGCCGTCGCGCAAGCCCGCATTCAGCTCGTCCGTGAACAACCCCTTGCCGCCAATCTCGGCCAAGGTGCGGTCTAGAATCTCATCGCCTTTGGTGGAAATTTTTTTAACCGTAATGGCGTCGGCAGGCAGCCCGCCCGCGCTTTGCAGGGCGGCGACAATCTGCTCGGTCTGGGCCAGGGCAAGCGGCGATGCGCGGGTGCCAATGGTGATGTGCCGGGTCATGCGATGGGCTCCTGAGACGCCGCCGCGGGCCTTGGGCAAACCGATATTGCCTGGCCGACGGATTGGCGCGTATATATAACGCCAGTTATACCCGATGACCAGCATGTTGCACCATGAGAAGAAACAAGGAGAAATAATTGTCGGCAACACCGATTACCGTTCTGGGCCTTGAGACCAGTTGCGACGAGACCGCCGCCGCCATTGTGCGCCTGACGCCGGACGATGCCCAAGCCAGTGGTGTGCGCGGCGATATTTTGTCGAATGTGGTGCTGAGCCAAATTGAGCTGCATGCGCCCTATGGCGGCGTGGTGCCTGAACTGGCCGCGCGCGCGCATATCGACCATCTCGACCGGCTGGTTGCCGACGCGCTGGCCGAGGCCGGATGCAAACTGGAAGAGATGGATGCCATTGCCGCCACCGCTGGGCCGGGGCTGATCGGCGGTGTGCTGATCGGCCTAACAACCGGCAAGGCACTGGCGCTGGCCTGCGGCGCGCCGTTTTACGGCATCAATCATCTGGAGGGCCATGCGCTGACCGCGCGGCTGACGCATGATGTCGCGTTTCCTTATTTACTGTTGCTGGTTTCCGGCGGGCATTGCCAGCTATGCCGGGTCGACGGGGTTGGCGACTACGCGCTGCTCGGCACCACACGCGATGACGCGGTGGGCGAGGCGTTTGACAAGGCGGCAAAACTTTTGGGGCTCGGCTATCCGGGCGGGCCCGAAATTGAAGCGCGCGCCGCGCGCGGCGATTCAAGCCGGTTTGCCCTGCCCCGCCCGCTCATCGGGCACGATGATAGCGGCTGCGATTTTTCGTTTTCTGGATTGAAAACCGCGCTGCGCCAACGCGCCATTGAGATGCAACCGATAAGCGAGACAGATATTTGCGACCTTGCCGCAGGGTTTCAGGCCGCCATTGCCGATTGCCTGACCGATCGGTGTCGCGTGGCGATAAAAGAATTTAGCCCATCCGCCAAAGATACCGGACGCCTTATCGTGGCTGGCGGGGTGGCTGCCAATCAGTTTTTAAGACACGCGCTGGATGGGGTGGCGGTGGAAGCTGGCTTTACCCTGACCGTGCCGCCGCCAGCGCTGTGCACCGATAATGCTGCCATGATCGCCTGGGCCGGTGCCGAGCGCTTGCATATCGGAAGTGCTGCCGATGCGGGGCTTGCCGCGCCAGCGCGGGCGCGCTGGCCGCTTTCTGAAAACGCGCTTTAATCTCACGATTTAATCTGAACGCTTAATCTGGACAAAAAAAGCACCCCACAAAAAAGCACCGATGGGGGAGGGTCCATCGGTGCAAATTTGGCCAGGAGGGTGGCCGGGTAGGTGCGAAGGGAGGAGACGCACCTTAATTCAGTCTTCTGCTATCTAACGTCTTGGGAGGAGCCCGTTAGATAATGGCACGGCCAGTAACCATTTGGGTTACGAGCACCAGACCATAAAGAGCAAGAAGACCTGAGATCAGGGCCGGACCGTCCACGGTGCGACCAATCTGTTTGAAAAGCTTGCTCATAATCAATCTTTCATTTCGTTGTGCAGGGGCTTTATCGCCCCTACAAATAGAATATAGGGTATCCACAAACAAAAAACAATAAATATTTTGAATTTTATTCAATATTTTTTGTTTAAATCTTTGTGACGCGGCTGTAACTCCCCGAAGACGCCCTAAAAACCTTGTTTTTCTGCCAATTTCCACGCTGCACCCACAACCAAACGCCAGCGCATTTTGTCGAACTGAACCGCCCAACGCTTCCTTAAACGGCAGAATGACGATTTATCCGTCAGGATTGATGCAAAANTAAGACGATTTTATGAAGATTAGGTAAGCGGTCTANTCAGACAGCTTTTTCAAAGGNGACTTCCAGCGGCACCACGGTANGCGGCAAAGCCTCCTGATCGGCCGGATTGGTNAGCCCGCGCACCAGCAAGNTCAGCACAAAACACAATTCGCGCTCCAATTCNTCAAGCGTCTGATTGGTAAATAGCTGGGTGTATCGGTATTTCAGGGTGGCCGAATGCACGGCNATGGTGGCGTGGGTGATATTGTCGAGCACAAACTCGCCNGTTTGGGTGCCATCGCGCAAAATGCGCTGAAATATNCGGCGTTCGCGGCGNAGGCTCTCGATTTGGAATTGCGGGCGCTCTTGNACCACCACTTGCGCCAATTCAAGCACGCGGGGCTCGTTTTCCAGCANATGNAACGTNTGCCGCATGTCGGCGAANACAACCTCTTCAAGGCGCTGGCGCGAACTGCGATANGGGCATTCCAGNACGGCNTCCATGCGTTCAACCGCCTGCAATGCCTCNCGCCGNGCAATTTCGGCNGCGATATCNATTTTGCCNTTNAAAAACCGGTAAATATTGCCNGGTGACATGGCNCAATCGCCGGCAAGCTCGGCAATTGTTGTTTTCGGATAGCCATAATGCAGGAACCGTTCGACGGCAGCATNNATGATTTTTTCCCGNACTTTTTCTGACTCGCTCATCGGCCTANTNTATNTNNAAATTCTGAATAATCAATAAAATATTCACTGGCANGGGTNACTGTCCNGNATCCGAAGCTTGCAACGCTTAACCGGCTGGGCTAGCAAGGTGNCGGCTGAATTGGTGTTTCCCGAACAAGCGAGCGAANGAANATGTCAGATAAAANANGGGAAAAAAAGNTAGGCGTGGCTGGCGGCGGCGCNTGGGGCACCGCGNTGGCTTGCGTGGCCGCNCGAACCCATGCCGGAACCATACCNATTTATGTGCATGAGCCGGAAACCGCNGANAANATCAACCAGCGGCGCGANAATNTNNACTTTCTGCCCGGCCAANCCNTGCCCGATAANTTGCAAGCCGCCAGCACACCAAGCGTTCTGGCCGATNGNGACTGTGTNCTGATGGTNGCACCGGCGCAATTTGCCCGNAGNGTCATTGCCGACCTAGCNGCGATTTTGCCGGCNCANGCCATGCTGGTGCTGTGCGCCAAGGGGGTCGAGCGCGGCACGCTTAAATTCATGTCGCAACTTGCCAGCGAATATCTNCCCGAAAATCGACTTGCCGTTTTGTCGGGGCCAAGCTTTGCNAAAGATGTGGCCGCCGGCCTGCCCACGGCGGTAACGCTTGCCACCTCAGACCCCGCGCGTGGCGCGGAATTATGTCANATGCTGGAACGGCCNGGATTTCGCCCCTATNTNTCNGATGATATNTTGGGCGCCGAAATTGGCGGCGCGGTCAAAAACGTGCTNGCAATTGCTTGCGGNATTGTCGCTGGCAAAAAGCTGGGCGAAAGCGCGCGNGCNGCNCTGACATCGCGCGGCTTTGCCGAAATGCAACGCCTCGGTNTGNCGCTNGGGGCCAAGCCCGAAACGCTGGCTGGCCTGTCGGGGCTGGGCGATCTGGTGCTGACATGCGCNAGCGCCACATCNCGNAATTTTTCNTTGGGTNTGGCGCTGGGCNAAGGCGGGCGNGNCGAAGATATATTGAGCCANNNGCTNTCGGTCAGCGAAGGCGCAACAAGCGCTGAAGCCGTTTGCGCGCTGGCCGAACGCGCCCAAANCGACATGCCAATTTGCACAGCNGTTGACGATATTTTGGCCGGACGGCGCNCGGTNGATGCCGCCATTCAAGACCTCATGTCGCGCCCGCTGGCNCGCGANTAAGCCGCTTGCCNNTGGGTTTGGANCNCNCGAATTTCNANGAATTGTCGCCGANTGTGACCATATTGCCTNATTGAGCNCNGCGCNCGGCTCTGCTAGCTTGAGCCCAGNAGCTTTTGAGCCGGTAGCGTTAGCNCCAGTAGCGTTGGAGAGTATCATGTTTTGTTTNATTTGCATGGATCGACCNGAAAGTCAGGATTTGCGTCTGGCAAACCGGCNCGACCATCTGGCCTATGTGCTGGAAAATCCGGGGGTTATAGTGGCCGGTCCGTTTCTGGGCGAGGATGGTGAAACCATGATCGGCTCGCTGATTGTGCTGGACGTTGAAACGCGCGCAGAGGCCGAGAGCTGGGCGCGCAACGACCCTTATGCCAAGGCCGGATTGTTTGACCGGGTAGAGATCCATCCCTGGAAGCATCTGATCGGCGGGCTGGAGAACCCGCAGGCCAACAGCTAGATAGAAATTTTTAGGCAGAAATTTGGATACGGGAAAAAGGACCATGGCTGACAACAAAAACACGGCGACCAAAACACAGTTCTGGCTTTTTAAATCCGAACCCAATACTTGGTCATGGGACGACCAATGCGCGCGCGGCACCAAGGGCGAGCATTGGGACGGCGTTCGCAATTTTCTGGCGAATAAGAATATGAAAGCCATGGCGGTCGGCGATCGCGGGGTTTTCTACCACTCGGTCAATGAAAAACGCATTATGGGCAGCGTGCGGATCATCCGCGAACACTACCCCGACCACACAGACCCGAAAGGGCGCTTCGGCATGGTCGATATTATGGCGCTGGAAACAGCGACGCATCATGTCACGCTGGCGGAGATTAAAAACGAGCCCAAGCTGGAAGCTATGTCGCTGGTGACAAATTCGCGCCTTTCGGTGCAGCCAGTAACGCTGAGCCAATGGAAGCGCGTGTGCAAAATGGCGGGGCTCGACCCCGACCGCGACACGCCAACTTAATCTCGTGCCTGACATCTTGCCCGATTTATGGTTGCCCCCCAGCGGCACGGTGATTTGCCCGGCCAATGCCATAGCGCCGGAAGAAACGCGCGGCTTCGTGATTTCAGACACGCACAGCGCCAACCAGCTTGATCTCATCATCTGGCATACGCCCGACGGGTTACGCGGGTTTGTAAACAGGTGCCCGCATTTTGGCCTGCCGCTTGAAACATTACCCGACCGGTTTTTGAACGCTTCGGGCGACGCGCTGGTCTGCTCGGCGCATGGCGCGGTTTTCGATGCGACCGGATTTTGTGTGGCGGGCCCGTGTCAGGGCAAGGCGCTGGTGCCGCTCGAACTTGATGTGAGGCCGCGCGCGTCTGCCGACACGCCACCTGCCGACCAAAACGCCAATGACGGCGCTTTGACGGATAAAGATATTGTGCTGATTGGCCGCCTCGCGCATAGTTGAGCCTCGCAAGGAGGGTCATCAATGTCACAAACAGGGTCACAATCTGGGTCACACTCAGAGCCGCAAGCGGGCGCGCTGGCCGAGAGCGAAGCGCACAGCCGCGATTACGCGGTTTTGTGCCTGCTGACCGTCATCAATGTGATGAATTTCGTTGACCGGCAATTGCTTGCCAGCTTTGCCAATTTCATTGTGCCGGATTTGGGACTTTCCAACACCCAGTTCGGGCTTTTGACCGGCTTTGCTTTTATTGTTTTCTATTCGGTGATGGGCCTGTTCATGGGCACGCTGGCCGACCGGCTGCACCGGCCCCGCCTGCTGGCCTTCGGGCTGGCTTTGTGGAGCGGGCTGACAGCGGCTTCCGGCGCGGCCAAAGGCTTTGTGACCATGCTGATCCCGCGCATGCTGGTCGGCGTGGGCGAAAGCGTCGCCACACCAACCGCC
Source organism: Rhodobiaceae bacterium (assembly GCA_002689195.1). Lineage (GTDB taxonomy): Bacteria > Pseudomonadota > Alphaproteobacteria > RS24 > RS24 > UBA7378. The sequence continues at coordinate 15,903 of NZFC01000032.1, forward strand.
ATGTCGATGCTGGCCGACCGGTTTCCCTCGCGCCAGCTTGGGTTCGCGGCAGGCTTTTATTATATGGGCGTGCCGATCGGTGTTGCCGCCAGCCTGCTCATCGCTGGCTATCTGGGCCCGGCCATTGGCTGGCGCGCGTGTTTTTATCTCTTGGGCGGTATCGGCCTGTTGCTGGCTGTCGGCCTGCTTTTTCTGGGCGAGACGCCGCGCAAGGGCGTTGGCACAGCAAGCCCGGAAAAACTGAAGTTCCGNGANATAATCAAAATTCTGCGCGGTTCGCTAACNCAATCTCCGGCGCTGGTATGNACCATTGCTGGCGGCGTGGCGTTTCATTTTATTCTGGGNGCGGCNGCGTTNGACCANTTGTGGTTTGTCAATGAGCGCGGCTTTGAGCGCGCCGAGATTGCGCGCCATTCCGGTTGGCTTGCCGCCGCTGGCGGTATTCTGGGCAATTTGCTGGGCGGCTGGCTNGGCGATAAATGGCAGCAAAATTTCAAAACCGGACGCCCGATGTTTTTGTTTTGGACGTCGCTCTTGCTGTCGCCCTTCGCCGTGGCCTATCGCTTGGTGCCGGCCGANCATATTTTNTTCGATCTGGGTNTTTTTCTGGGCTTTGTTCAGNTNGGGCTGTTTTACGGGCCGACTTTTTCAACTGTGCANGAACTGGTGCCCGCGCGCATTCGCGCAACGGTGGTGGCTTTTTACATATTAAGNCTGAACCTCATCGGGCTTGGCATTGGCATTACNGGNGGCGGCATTCTCGCCGATTACATGACGGCGCAAGGTCATGCCGAGCCCTATACGGTNACGCTGCTGGTGTTTACCGTTTTGTCNATGCTGGCGATCCCGCTNATGTATNTTGCTGGCACGCGNTTCCACGCTGACCGGGNGCGNCTGTTTGGTGGCGGAGANACNNCGCAATAAATTTTTACACGAAAGCCCNACCTGCTAGAATTTGNGTNGGGTGTTGCTGACAAGGAGGGTGTTTTATGTCTGATGATCTNGTTTTTGANGTGCCTGAAAANGTGAAGGCNGAGACGCTAGTTGATGAAGCCAAATATCACGAAATGTATGCNGAGAGCTTGCGCGACCCGNACNCCTTCTGGGGCGAACACGGCCAGCGCATTGACTGGATGCGCCCCTATACNAAGGTCAAGGACACGCTGTACAGCAAAGAAAATGTGTCGATCAANTGGTATGAGGACGGCACGCTCAATGCCTGCNTTAACTGCGTCGACCGCCATCTCGANNCGCGCGGCGACGATATTGCGATTATCTGGGAAGGCGACGAACCGGANCAGGATGCCAAAATCACCTATCGCCAGCTTTNTGAAGAAGTCTGCCGTTTCGCCAATGTGCTGAAGCAACAAGGCGTCGGCAGGGGCGACCGCGTGACGATTTACATGCCGATGATCCCCGAAGCGGCCTATGCCATGCTGGCATGCGCGCGCATTGGTGCCGTTCACTCGGTNGTNTTTGGCGGGNTTTCNNCNGAAGCCCTCGCCGGNCGCATTCAGGATTGCGANAGCTCTTGNGTCATCACGGCGGATGAAGGNATTCGCGGCGGGAAAAAAATTCCGCTCAAAGCAAACACCGATGCCGCGCTGGANCAATGCCCGGGCGTTTCAAGCGTCNTGGTGGTGGCGCGGACAAATGGTGANGTCAACATGGTTGCAGNTCGTGACATTTGGTANCACGAAGCCAAGGACACGGTAGACGCCGAATGTCCGGCAGAAGAAATGGGGGCCGAAGACCCGCTTTTCATCCTTTACACCTCNGGCTCCACCGGCAANCCCAAGGGCGTGTTGCACACCACGGGCGGCTATATGGTNTANGCCGCAATGACGCATGAATATGTGTTCGACTATAAGNGCGGCGAGGTGTTTTGGTGCACAGCNGATGTCGGCTGGGNAACGGGCCACACCTATATTGTGTACGGGCCGCTTGCCAATGGTGCCACGACGATGATGTTTGAGGGCGTGCCGAACTATCCCGATAATTCGCGCTTCTGGAANGTGTGCGACAAACACCAGGTNAATATTTTCTACACTGCACCAACGGCTTTGCGCGCGCTGATGCGCGAAGGCGAAGCACCGGTNANGGCCGCCAGCCGTTCTTCAATCCGGCTTCTGGGCTCGGTGGGCGAGCCCATCAACCCCGAAGCGTGGCTCTGGTATCATCGTGAGGTTGGCGANGGGCGCTGCCCGATTGTNGACACATGGTGGCAAACCGAAACCGGCGCAGCGCTCATCACGCCCCTGCCCGGCGCGACACCGCTCAAACCCGGCTCGGCTGCGCGCCCGTTTTTCGGCATTCGCCCCGAATTGGTCGACGCCGACGGCAAGCTGCTTGAGGGTGCCGCATCGGGTAATCTGTGCATTGCCGATAGCTGGCCCGGGCAGATGCGAACCGTCTATGGCGACCACCAACGCTTTATCGACACTTATTTTGTGCAATATCCGGGCAAATATTTCACCGGCGACGGCTGCCGGCGCGATGATGACGGCTATTACTGGATTACCGGTCGCGTTGATGATGTGCTGAACATATCCGGCCACCGGCTGGGCACGGCGGAAGTCGAAAGCGCACTGGTGGCCCACGCCCAAGTCGCCGAGGCCGCCGTGGTCGGCTATCCGCACGACATTAAGGGGCAGGGAATTTACTGCTATGTGACGCTGAACGCTGGACTGGACGGCGGTGACGAGTTGAAAAGCGAGCTTGTGCAATGGGTTCGCAAGGAAATCGGCCCGATCGCCTCGCCCGACCTCATTCAATTTGCGCCGGGTCTGCCGAAAACGCGCTCGGGTAAAATCATGCGGCGTATTTTGCGAAAAATCGCCGAAGATGATTTTTCAAATCTGGGCGATACATCCACATTGGCTGACCCGTCCGTGGTCGACGATTTGATCGAAAACCGTCAAAACAGCGCTTAATTAGCGCATAGATAGCGCCTAGAAGTCGGAAATAATGCCGTCTTTTTCCCAATCGCCATAGCGCGTAGGTTCGGGCCCTGCCTGCCCGCCGGTTTCTTTGCGCGGGGCTTTTCCGTCGCTTGCCGCAGCGCGGGTTTTGGCCCGTGCCTCGGCTTCGGCGCGCGCGCGTTTGGCGGCCTCTGCTACTGATTTTGCCCGCGTCAGCGACTGGTCTTTATCATCTGCCATGGAGAGAATATGGGCGCTTGCCAGCAGATTTCCAGAGTGGTCTAACAAGCCCATGGAAAAAAGCGCCCAAAATACCCCACCACGCGCGACTTCCGGCGGGCGCGGCAAATCCGCCGCACGCCGCCACGCCGCCGCTATGCTGGCCGCCATTGAGCGNGGTAAAACGCTGGACGAAGCGCGCGACCGGCTGGGCGATTTGAGCGCGCCCGACCGCGCTTTTGCAGCCGCTATGGTGATGACGGCCTTGCGTCGGTGCGGCTCCATTGAAGCGGCGCTGGCCCCGCATTTGAAACGCCGCGTGCCAGCACGCCCGCATCTGGCGCGCGCGCTGCTGCATATTGGCGTCGCACAAATTTTGTTTATGGATGTGCCGCCGCATGCTGCAATTAACGAAACCGTGGCGGCAACGGGACGGCGCGAGCAGCCCTTTCGCGGGCTGATTAATGCGGTGTTGCGCCGCGTTAGCGAGGCCGGACAGAACTTCGGCGCGGCACCGGATTTACCGGATTGGCTGCTCGATGGCTGGCGCGAGGCTTACGGCGCCACGCACACGGCAGAGATAGAAGCCGTTTTGCGCCAAACCCCACCGCTCGATTTGCAGTTCCGCGACGCCGATGCCTTAAAAAACTGGCAGGCCGCCAATCCAGATCTGGGCCACGCGCTGACGCCGACCTGCCTGCGGCTTGAAACATCGGGCGATGTGACCCGCTTGCCGGGTTTCGACGCAGGCACTTGGTGGGTGCAAGATATCAGCGCGACCTTGGCCGCGCCGCTTTTGCAGGCGGACGCGCAAGCCCATGTGCTCGACCTTTGCGCGGCACCGGGCGGCAAAACCCTGCAACTGGCCGCGCGCGGCGCACAGGTTACGGCGCTCGATGCCTCCGAAAGCCGGCTCGAACGCCTCACCGCCAATTTGGCGCGCACCGGACTTAGCGCGCAGACCCTTCTGGGCGACCTTGAAAGCTGGGACGCGCCGGAAAAATTTTCCCATGTTTTGCTGGATGCCCCATGCACGGCCACCGGCACAATACGCCGCCACCCCGACCTGCCGCTGCACCGCCGCCGCGGGGACATTGAAAAAAGCGCGCATGTGCAATCTACCCTTCTAGACCGGGCAGCGGCGGCGACGGCCCCCGACGGCACGCTTGTTTACTGCGTGTGTTCGCTGGAGCCGGAAGAGGGTGAGGGCGCGGCGGATGCGTTTTTGGCGCGCCATGAGGGGTTTTCCCGCGCGCCGATAGTGGCGGATGAATTGCCCGCATGTTTGTCGGCTGCGGCGACGCCTGCA
>NZFC01000033.1 GCA_002689195.1 Rhodobiaceae bacterium
GCCGGAACTAAACTAGGGACAAACCGTTAATAATCGGTAAGCAAAAAACGGAATACTGGGGACGGATACTTTTCACGCAAATTTTTACGAAACTACAAAATCATCCGGAAACGTGGAGTCCTATACAGTTACGGCAACACTCTGTTTCTTTGTTATTATTATTCCCACGTTTCCTATTACTTCAATAGGTACCCAAACGTGCGCCCGCAAGGGTTTTAAATTTTTATATTCTTCTTTATTTATCAAAATTTCTTTTGATTCAAAAAATTTTAAATAGCCTCCCGCGCCGCACAAATCCACACAATGCACAAACGCGAAAAATCTTCACAAAACATCAAGCTGGTTCACGATAGACCCGCTTCTTTTTATTGTTCTTTACACTCATTAACCCTAGCAAAGGAAGCGCGCTAGGCAAGAAAAAACAGTGCTGTTTTGGCTATTCCACCGTGACCGATTTTGCCAGATTTCGTGGCTGGTCGACATCCGTGCCTTTCGCCACCGCCGCGTGGTAAGCCAGAAGCTGCAAGGGCAAGGCATAGAGCATGGGCGCGATGAAGGCGTCCATTTGCGGCATGGCGATGGTCGCCATGCACCCGTCCCCCGCCGCGGCCACCCCGTTTTGGCTGGCTAACAGGATAATTTTGCCGCCGCGCGCCATAACTTCCTGCATGTTCGACACGGTTTTTTCGAACAAAGCATCGTCGGGCGCAACCACGATNACGGGCATGTTTTCGTCAACCAGCGCGATGGAGCCGTGCTTCAACTCGCCAGCTGCAAAACCCTCGGCGTGAATGTAGGAGATTTCTTTCAGCTTCAACGCCCCTTCAAGCGCNAGCGGATACATGGTGGCGCGCCCGATAAACAGCGCGCTGGTGGCCGGACTAATCTGCTTGGCAAGCTCTTCAATCTCGGCCTCGCAATCCAGCACCGCATTGGCAAGCCGCGGCGTGGACAGCAACAAATCAACCAGCCGCGCTTCTTCCTCGCCCGCCAATGTTTGTTGCGCGCGGCCCAGACTGATGGCAAATGCGGCCAGCGCACCAAGTTGCGCGGTGAACGCCTTGCTTGATGCCACACCGATTTCGGGGCCAGCATAGGTCGGCAGCGTTACATCCACCTCGCGGGTGATGGAACTGTCGGGCACATTGACAATGCCCATNGTCTTCAGCCCGTGCGCTTTGCAATGATTNAGGGCGGCGAGCGTGTCCGCCGTCTCGCCCGATTGCGACACGAATATCGCCAGACATTCAGGGTCGAGCGGTGCTTCGCTATAGCGAAACTCGGAGGCGATATCGACACTGGCCGGAATNCCGGCATAGCGTTCAATCCAGTTTTTGCCGACCAGACCAGCAAAATAAGCCGTGCCGCACGCCACTAAAATAACGCGCTTGATGGACGCCAGATCGATGTCATTTTCCGGCAGGCTCACGCACCGCCTTTCCGGGTCAGCATATTGCCCGAAAGTGCGCGACAACACCTCCGGCTGCTCGTGAATTTCCTTGCTCATAAAGTGTCGATAATTGCCTTTATCGACCATGGCAGACGCGGCATCGACCACCACTTGCGCGCGCGTGACGCTCGACCCGTCGGCGGCAAAAATCTCCGCGCCCGTGCCGGAAATGACCGCCCAGTCGCCATCGTCCAGATAANCGATGCGGTTGGTAAATGGCGCAAGTGCAAAAGCATCCGAACCGATAAACATTTCGCCGCGTCCATATCCAATTGCCAGCGGGCTGCCATTGCGCGCGATAATCATGCGGTCTTCCAGCCCCTCGACAATCAGCGCAATCGCATAAGCGCCCTCAAGCGCGGCAAAAGTGGCCGCGGCCGCCGCCATCACATCATCTTTGGCCTTCAATTTTTGCGAAAATAAATGCGCGATGACTTCCGTGTCAGTGTCGGAGGTAAATTCCGCACCATCGGCAACCAGTTGCTGTTTGAGGTCGCGGTAGTTTTCGATAATGCCATTATGCACGACCGCAACATGTTCCGATCGGTGCGGGTGCGCGTTGGCCTCAATCGCGGGCCCATGCGTGGCCCATCGGGTATGGCCGATGCCGATACACCCCGATAGCGGTGCGCTCTCAAGTTCTTGGCCCAGGGCTTGCAGTTTGCCTTCGGCGCGGCGGCGTTGTATTTGGCCGTCAACCAGCGTGGCGATGCCAGCGCTATCATAGCCGCGATATTCGAGCCGCTTCAGCCCGCTGAATATTGGATCGGCGACAGGCTTGTCGCTGATGATACCGATAATGCCGCACATGGATCAGTCGGCCTCCTGATTTTTACGCCGGAAAGATTGCGCCCAGCCCTCAACATCGCGGCGCGGCGCGCGGGTCAGCGCCAGACTGTCCGCCGACACATCGCCCGAAACCGCNGTGCCGGAACCCAAATACGCCCCCGCCCCAATAGTCACCGGCGCGATGAGCGAACTGTTCGAGCCAATAAACGCGCCATCACCAATGCGCGTGANGTGTTTTTTGAAACCGTCATAATTACAAGTGATTGTGCCAGCTCCGACATTCACCCCGACGCCCAGTTCCGCGTCGCCAATATAAGACAGGTGATTGACCTTGCTGCCGTCGCCCAATTGGGCGTTTTTGGTTTCCACGAAATTGCCGATGCGTACCTTATCGCCCAGCACTGTGCCCGGGCGCAGGCGCGCAAACGGCCCAATGGTTGCGCGCGCGCCGATGCGGACACCTTCCAGATGCGAAAACGCCTTGATGAGCGTACCCTCACCGATTTGAACGCCGGGGCCGATTTTGACATGCGGCTCGAAGGTCACATCGGCCTCGATTTGCGTATCATGGCTGAGATAAACCGTGTCGGGGTCTTGCATGCCGACACCGGCCTCAAGCATTTTCGCCCGCAGCCGCGCCTGCATGCGCGCCTCGGCATGGGCCAGCCCTTTGCGGCTGTCAACGCCCAGCGTGTCGTCCGTATCGCCCAGCACCAATGCCGTCGACCGGCCAGACGCAACCGCGAGATGCACCAAATCCGGCAGGTAATACTCGCCTTGTGCGTTATCATTTTGCAATTCCGGCAATAATTCGTTCAGCACGCTGGCGCGCACACCCATCGCCCCGCCATTGCACAAACCTATGGCGCGTGTCGGCGCATCAGCATCTTTATATTCGACAATGCGCGCAGGCGCGTCTGCTTCCATTATGATGCGCCCATAGGCAGCGGCGTCTTCGGGTTCAAACCCCAACACACAGACATCCGCCTCGGACGTTGCAAGCTGGCGCAAAATATCGGCGCGCATCAGCGGTGTGTCGCCAAACATAATCACCACGCGCTCTACCCCGTCCAAAGCAGACATGGCAGCGCGCACGGCGTCGCCCGTGCCAAGCTGGTTTTCCTGAATGCAAGCTGAAAGCTTCGGCGCTTGGGCCAGCGCATAATCGCGTACGTCGTTTTGGTCAGGTGCCGTCACCAGACACAGCCGCGACGCCCCGGTTTCCAAGGCAGCCGCAAGCACATGCCCTAGCATGGGACGCCCGGCTATTTCGTGCAGCACTTTCGGCACGGCAGAACGCATCCGCGTGCCCTTGCCCGCGGCCAGAATGACTATTGCGGTATTTGGTACTGTATTTGGCGCAGTAGCTGTCTGGGACATAGCTGTTCCTTCGAAGCCCTTAAACCTCCCCTGTCTATATCAGAGTCGGACAGAACCGAAATCAAACAGTTTTGCTAATTGTTACGCGCCGTGTCGGGNAGCGTTAGCCAGCAAGCGCTTCCAGACCNATATCGNNNACAACATCATTGCCAGCCATNACNGANGCTGCAAGCCCNCCGCATGCNNTCAGCATATTGGCNCCGAAGAAACGGATTGAAGANAGNTTGCGGTTGACGAANGCCGGATCAAGCNCTTCNTCCTGCGTTGCCGCAAGCGCACCNTTGGCAAGGTAGTGCCCNCCAGCCGNCAGACCGAANAGGCGCAAATAGGGNGTGGCACCGGCCAGNGTGTCCATTGGGTTGGATTTTGCGCGCTCCAGCAGCCANTCGGTCGCCGTTTCAAGCGCNTCAATGGCATCACCAAGCTCGCCCGCAACTTGTGTCAANACCGGATGGTTCGACTGNCGGCACATTTCCGCCGTTTCGCGCATTTCGCCCATATAGGCGCGCACTACTTCGCCATTGCCCAGNGGCAATTTNCGGCCCACCAGATCAATNGCCTGAATGCCGTTTGTGCCCTCATAAATAGTCAGAATGCGCGCGTCACGAATATGTTGCGCGGCNCCAGTTTCCTCAATAAANCCCATGCCGCCATGCACTTGCACGCCCAGGGCCGCAACCTCATTGGCGATGTCNGTGCTGAAGGCTTTNGATATCGGGGTCANCANNTCNTATTTGGCTTGCGCTGCGGCGTCGCCGCTTGTGTGTGCGAGGTCNGCCATNACNGCATTTTCGTAGCAAATGCCGCGCGCCGCTTCCGTCATCGTCCGCATGCTCATCAACATGCGCCGCACATCCGGATGGTTGATGATGGCAACCGCCTCATTATNATCCTTGCNCGCACCNGGGGCCCTGCCCTGCTTGCGNTCAACGGCATAAGCCAGCGCGTGTTGCGTGGCGCGCTCGGCAACCCCAACACCCTGCAAGCCAACATGCAGGCGCGCATTGTTCATCATTGTGAACATACACGCCATGCCGCGATTTTCAGCTCCAACGAGCCAACCTATTGCGCCGTCATTTTCACCAAACGCCATAACGCATGTGGGGCTTGCATGAATGCCCAACTTTTCTTCAAGGCCGATACAGGCGACATCATTGCGCACACCCAATGAGCCGTCATCATTGACCAGAAATTTCGGCACCAGAAAAAGCGATATGCCTTTCGTGCCTTCCGGCGCACCCGGCGTTCGGGCGAGAACCAGATGCACGATATTGTCGGCCATGTCGTGGTCGCCGTAAGTGATATAAATCTTGGTGCCACGGATTAGATAGCTGCCATCATCTTGCGGCGTGGCTTGTGCGCGAATATTACCCACATCGGAACCGGCATGAGGTTCCGTCAAATTCATTGTGGCCGACCATTCTCCTGAAACAATTTTGCTTAAATATGTTTCCTTTTGCGCGTCCGAGGCATGCGCCGCCAATGCTTCCATGCCGCCATTGGACAACATCGGGCAAAGCTGGAAGCCGATATTTGAGTTCATCATTTCGGTCACGGCATTTGACAGCGCCAGCGGAAGCCCCTGCCCGCCATAGTCTGTTGGTGCGGCAAGCGTCGACCATCCGCTCTCGACATATTTGGCATAAGCCTGCTTGAAGTTTTCTGGAACCTTCACGCCATCGGCTTCGAGGCGCGCGCCAGTCTGGTCGCCTTCCCAGCTCAACGGGGCGACAACATTATNGGCAAATTTGGCGGCCTCATCGAGAATGGCATCTACCAAATCATCGGATAGGTCTGGATAAGCCCCCGATTGAACGAGCCGGTCAAAACCAGCCTCATGGTTGAGGGTGAAAACAATATCGTCGACAGGCGCTTTATAAGTCATGAACTACTCCAAATCCCAGCATNTATACCCTGTATCGCCGCAAATTCCCTTGCGTCAAAACATCCTACCGCAACGCGCGCGCATCCGCTAGCATGGCACTTAATTAACCATGAGGAGCGAGCGATTATGAGCGAATTTACAAAAGTGGAGATCGAAGACGGCATAGCAACCATTACACTGGATGACGGCAAAGCCAACGCGCTTGGCTTTACCATGATCGAGCATATCAACAAGGCACTGGATGAGGCCGAAGCCGCCGCCGACGTTATTGTTATGACCGGGCGTGAGGGTGTTATGACGGCAGGGTTTGATTTGAAAGTTATGCGTAATGAGCCGGACCGCGTNATGGATCTCGTCACGCAAGGTGGACAGATGCTGGTGCGTATATTCGCCAGCCCAAAGCCGGTATTGCTGGCATCGACCGGCCACGGCATCGCTGCCGGTGCACTGTTGATGCTATCGGGCGACTATCGCATCAGCATGGCTGGTGATTTCAAATATGGACTGAACGAGTCCGCGATTGGCATGGTGTTGCCGCCCTATGGCATGGATCTCGCNCGCTTCAAACTCAATCAGAAGTTTCTTGATATGGCTGTTGTCGGGGCTGATTTATACGGCCCCGAAATGGCAAGCCGAATTGGTTATACAGATGAGGTCGCGGCCGCTGATAAATTTGCCTCCCGCGTGCGCGAAAAGGCCGAATACTTCAAAACGCTCGACGCCAAAGCTTATGCTGGCAACAAACGCCATATTCGTCAGGCGCTGGCCGATAAAATGGCGGCTGATCTTAAAGTATCAAGCGGTGAGACAGTGGCCGTTTGACCGCCGCGCCTCATCGACAAGCCTAGGATATCGATAGCTGGGTGACGTTTTCGGAGTGTTTTTTGCGCGAAATGCGGTAGCGGGTGATCATTAACAGGGCCAATGTGTACAGCACGATCTGGCCTGGTGCGGCATAGAGAACAAGGTCGACAAGCACCTGCACGTCAACATCTTCAGGCGCCGCATTGCGCGGCAGATTAGCTGCTGACAAAATAACACCGGCCAACAAAATGCCAAGCCCAGAAACCATTTTTCCGGCAAAACCACGTGCAGCGAAAATAACTCCTTCGCTTCGCCGTGTGGTGTCGACCGCGCTGTCTTCCACGACATCAGCCATCATTGCGCCGAACAGAATTGAAAACACGATTATCACGCAAACTTCGACAAAATTATGCCCTAGCAATAGGGGCAGCAAAACTGGGCTATCGTTTTCGGGCACAATATCGGCAAGTCGGCCAAACAACATAAGCGGTCCAAAACAAATCATAAAAAGGAAGCTGCCAATCGCGGCGCGCTTTTTATCAAAGCGTTTGCCCAGCGCATGCGCGATCGGTACGGCGCAACACGCAGCCACTGCTTGAAATATCGGGAAAATGGCAAGCTCAGAGGCTTTCAGTCCCCAAAAGAAAGTGGCGAAATAAATGCTCAGCGCAGCCTGCATGCCGGCGGCTGTGCCGGAAAATATGGAGGCCAGAAACAGCGATTGAAAAGAGCGGTTTTTCATTGTTTCCAGTACTTCGCTGACAACCTGACCAATTTTGATTTTGTCGCGCACTGGCGGCACATGCAACTGACTAATATGGCGATGCGTGCCAAGTGATGACACCATCATGCCGACAAACATCAGACACGCTGCGGCAATGCCGTAATAGCCATATCCGGTCGCTGCGAGAATGCCCCCTCCCCCACCTTCGGTTTCGCGCAAAAACACCGAATAGGCCAGAAATGCCATGCCGATACCGCCCAGCCAGCCAAACATATAGCGCAGCCCCATAAGCTGCGTGCGCGCGTCATAGTCTTCGGTAAGTTCTGAAATAAGCGCCGTGTTCGGCACCTCGAAAAAGGTAAGAAATATTCGCACCAAAACCGCCATTGCAACGAGATAGACGAACAGTGCCTGCTCGGAGGCCATCATATTCGCCGGCGGGTTCCACATATACGCATAGCTCACACAAATTGGCACGATTGCCAGGTACATGAACGGGTGCCGACGCCCCCAGCGCGAACGCCAATTATCTGAAATATAACCGATGATGGGGTCAGTAATGGCATCCACTATAATCGCGATTGATAGCGCCGCACTGGTCATAACCGGCGACAAACCCAGCACTTGCGAATAGAAAATCAGCAGAAAATAACTGAACCCGTTGTCTTTAATTCCGTAAGGGGCTGCGCCGAGGCCGTAAAAGAAGCGTGTGTCGTTGCTGAGCGGGGATTTGTCAAACGAAGACATTAGAATATCATCATTAAATTGGAACGAATGTCTAGGCGCGAATTAGCAAAGTTGCTTGGGTTCGGCGCTGGGAAATATGTTTAATGCTTTGAAAAGCCTTCAACTGCGCGCCCGCGTATGAAGTCGTCAATAACACTTGCCAATTGTGGGCCGACCTCTTCTTGAACAAAATGACCGACGCCCTTAATAACAATGCGCGACGCTCCGGGTACGCGGTTTTCAAACTGCTCAGCCATATCTGTGCCACTGGAAACGGGATCTTCATCGGTAAAGGCGACTAGAAATGGCTTTTCCCATTTTTCAAACACGTTTTTCCAAGCGCTTGCGTTTTCGCTTAATTGCGACTGGATGAGATAAGGAAACACCTGTGCCCCTGCTTTATATTCACCAGACGGAAATGGCGCTTCGTAACCGGCGATGATATCGGCGTCGGTGATTTGGCCCATCTGCCGCATCAGCCGCCCGACGGCCAGATCGGTGCCGTAATAAGCATAGGCAATCCAGCTGGTAAAACTCTCTCTTTCAACCATATCATCAATTGTCATCGGGCCCTGCCACCAGACCGCAAGTTTTAGAAGTGGGTAGCCGATTGCTGCGCGGATGCCTTCAGCCGAAATGAGGCCGGTATTAGATACAACAATCCGGGAAAACCGTTCAGGCGTGGCGGCCACAACACGCAACCCCACTAGTCCGCCCCAGTCCTGACCGAAAAACGTGACGTCGCGTAAATCGAGCCGTGTGACCAATTCGCTCATCATAGCAACGTGCTTGGGATAGGTGTAGTCGGTTTTGTTAACCGGCTTGTCGGAACGCCCAAACCCGGCCATATCCGGCACAATAACCCGATGGCCTGCTTCGGCCAGCACCGGAATCATGGTGCGGAAGAGATAGCCCCATGTCGGCTGCCCATGCAACAGCAGCACCGGTGCGCCATCTTTCGGGCCTTCGTCTATATAATGAATACGTAGGCCATCAATTTCCATGTAACTGGGCGCGAAGGCAAAATCCTTCAAATTCTCAAACCGCGTATCGGGTGTTCGCAGCACGCCTGGGCGTACTTCTTCAGCCATAGCCCCCTACGGCAGCATGACCAGAAGGAACCAAAGCAGCATCTGTCTCATCATAATAATCCTCCATTAATCATTTTGATACCTAGCGGCACATCTAGCAACTACATGCCATTTGGTTTGTTGCTCTGGCAATGATTTTACCGCCGTCAATAAAGCGTTGAGTTTAGCACTACGCGTTATCGGCATTTTACGCTTGAAGATTTCTCGAATTGCGGAGCTAAGTGCGTTCGGCTTCTGTCGAGGCGGGTTCGTCTGCTGGAACATGGCCCATGACCGGGCATTTTCCTGACAGGCTTGGTGTATTCCCCAAACCGACGGAGTCCCTTCCCCCCTTTGTCCATCCAAAATCGTTCACGCGTTTAACGGCGCGCGCATCCATTTCCTTACATTCTTTTTTGCTCAATAACACCCGCGCGTCATAGGCCGATGTTTTTCTATCTGCTGCAATTCTTGTTTTATAGAAGAATAGGGCCTTGAGCGCACCTTGCGCCAACCATTTGCGAATTCCCTTGAGGGGGTTTATCCGAACGTGTTCTAAAAACCCGTCCTCAAGCGCCTCGATGCAAACCCACCGTCCTAAAGGTTTGAGCGGATTCGGAAACCATCTGTCTCCAAACGCATAAACAAAAGAGTTCACGATGTCTCGACTTACCGGCGAATAACCGTGATTTTTGCTTTCCCAGTTATCAACGAATACCTCAAGCTGCTCTGGCGTATCGGGAAACCCCTCAACCGGCCTGTCTCCCTCAGTTCGGAAGTGTTTTGAGAGCGCTTTAGCGAAGTTAAATAGCGCCGCCTTTACATGGGGATCCATACCAACCATGTTCAGGTTCTTGAGCAATCGGTCTTGCAAAACGAAAAGCCGACCCAGCACATAGATGAAATCATCGCTATCTTCAAAATGGCCAGGCAACATACGCGCGACACCGGCGTGCAGTTTGTTCAGCCTTGAAAGAGATTGGATCGTCTCTTCTGAGTCAGGGCCATGCACATGCCAAATCCAGAAAAAATCAAGCGTGTCCTGCATGCGCTGGTTGGGCCGTCGCATTCCTTTGTTTGTAATGGAAAGGGTCTCAGCCATATGCGATGGCTTAAGCGTATAGCTT